>JAUZEX010000621.1 GCA_030838815.1 Actinomycetota bacterium | reverse complement strand
GCCGTGCTGGAGGAGCTGGGCCTGGAGGAGATCCCGGTGGCCAGCCTGGCCAAGAAGTTCGAGGAGGTCTACCGGCCCGGCGACCCCGAGCCCGTCCGCATCCCGAGGGACTCCGAGGCGCTCTATCTGCTCCAGGCCGTCCGGGACGAGGCCCACCGCTTCGCCATCACCTACCACCGCAGCCGCCGCGACAAGGCCATGACCCGCTCCGCCCTGGACGACATCGCCGGCCTCGGGCCGGGGCGGCGCACCCGGCTCCTCAAGGAGTTCGGCTCGGTGAAGAAGATCCGGGCGTTGTCGGAGGAGGAGCTGGTCGCCCTGCCGTGGCTGCCGGAGGCCGTCGGCCGGCGGCTTTACGACCGTCTGCACACTCCGTCACCGGCGGCCCGTACCGCCGTGCCCGTAACCGTGTCATCGTGGAGGGGCGATGAGTGACGAGCTCGACATCACGATCGTCACCGGGCTGTCCGGGGCGGGGCGGTCCGTGGCGGCCAACGTGCTCGAGGACCTCGGCTTCTTCGTGATCGACAACCTGCCGCCGCTCCTCATCCCGAAGGTGGCCGAGCTGGCCCGCGCTCCGGGCCGGCCGCCGACCCGCTACGCCCTCGGTGCCGACGTCCGATCCGGGTCCCTGGAGGATCTCCACCTCGCCCTGGAGCAACTCCGGGAGGCGGGGGCCCGCACCCGGATCCTGTTCCTGGAGGCAGCCGACGACGTCCTCGTCCGCCGCTACGAGGCCAGCCGCCGGAAGCACCCTCTCGGGGCGGGGGAGCGGATGTCGGAGGCCATCGCCGAGGAGCGGGCCCTGCTCGAGCCCCTCAAGGCCGAGGCGGACGTCGTCGTCGACACCTCGAGCCTCAACGTCCACCAGCTGCGCGACCGGCTCCGCAGCCTGTTCGCCTCCGGCCCCGCCGACCAGTCGCTGCAGGCCAACATCGTCTCCTTCGGGTTCAAGCACGGCCTGCCGCTCGACGTCGACCTCGTCTTCGACTGCCGGTTCCTCCCCAACCCCCACTGGGTGGAGTCGCTGCGGCCGCTGCGGGGGACCGACGCCAAGGTCAAGCGGTACGTGATGAAGCAGCCCGAGACGGAGGCGTTCCTGGCCGAGCTGGAGCGGCTCTTCGCCCTCCTCCTGCCGGCCTATGTGAGGGAAGGGAAGTCGTACCTGTCGATCGGTGTCGGCTGCACCGGGGGCCACCACCGCAGCGTGGTGCTGGCCGAGGAGCTGGCCCGGACCCTCGAGCGCCTGGGCTTCCCGGCCCGGGTCCATCACCGGGACGTCGAACGTGGCTGACGAGAAGGATCTGGGCCAGAACGATTTCTCGAAGCGGCCCGCTCCGGCGCCCGCTTCCACCCGCACGCGCCGGCCCACCGGCGGCCGGCGGCCGTTGACGCCGCTGGCCAAGGGCGATCCCTGGCCCCTCGGCGGCCCGCTGCCCGGCGGCCCGGCGGTGGTCGCCCTCGGTGGCGGCCACGGCCTCGCCATGGCGCTCGGCGCCGCCCGCCGCTATGCGGGGTCGGTCACGGCGGTGGTCAGCGTGGCCGACGACGGCGGCTCCTCGGGGCGGCTGCGGAAGGTCCACGACGTCCCCGCCCCCGGCGACCTGCGCCGGTGTCTGGTGGCGCTGGCCGCCTCCGACACGGTGTGGCGGGAGGCGTTCGAGCACCGCTTCCGGGGCGGCGATCTCGACGGCCACGCCCTCGGCAACCTGATCATCGTCGGCCTCACCCAGGTGCTGGGCGACTTCGGCCGGGCCCTCGAGGAGGCCGGCCGGCTGCTGGAGTGCGCCGGCCGGGTCCTGCCCGCCACCACCGACCCGGTGGTCCTGACCGCCGACGCCGGCGACGGCGCCGAGACCGGCCGGGTCGAGGGTCAGGTGGCGGTGTCGAACTCGATGGACCGCATCCGCCGGGTCCACATCGTGCCCGAGGACGCCAAGGCCCATCCCGACGTGACCAGCGCCATCGAGATGGCCGACCAGGTCATCCTGGCCCCCGGCTCGCTCTTCACCAGCCTGGCGCCGGTGCTGTGCGTGCCGGCCATCCGGGAGGCACTGGCCGTCACCCGGGGCCGGATCGTCCACGTCTGCAACCTCCAGCCCCAGGTCCCCGAGACGCTCGGCCTCGACGCGACCGATCACCTGCGGGCGGTCCTCGACCATGGAGCGCGGGTCGACACCTTCCTCTACCACCTCGGGGGGGACCTGGCCGCCGACGAGATCGCCATCGGCGCCCTCGGAGTGGAGCCGGTGGCCGCCGACATCGCCGGTTCCAACGGCCATGTCCACGACCCGGCGGCGCTTGCCAAGGCGCTGGAAGGCCTCTTGTAGGCTCCCCGGGAGGTGCCCCCGCCCCGCCCCCCGGTCCGGGGAGGTGGACGGCCGGGCGAAGCACAGAGGATGTCGGTCCCGACGGGAGGAACAGCGATGACGGTACGAGTGGGCATCAACGGCTTCGGGCGGATCGGCCGCTCGTTCTACCGGGCCATCCTCGCCCGGGGCCCTGAGTTCCGGAGTGACGCCGCCGGGGTGGAACTCGTGGCGGTCAACGACCCGTTCGGCGACAGCGAGACCATGGCCTTCCTCCTGAAGCACGACTCCGTGGGAGGCGTGCTGAAGAACGAGGTCAAGGTGTCCGACGGCGGCTTCTCCGTCGACGGCAACGAGGTCCGCAAGCTCGAGTCGCGCGACCCGGCCGAGATCCCCTGGGGCGAGCACGGCGTGGACGTCGTCATCGAGTCGACCGGAATCTTCACCGCCCGGGACAAGGCGGCCGGCCACCTCGCAGGCGGGGCCAAGCGGGTCATCATCTCCGCCCCGTCGGGCGACGCCGACGCCATGATCTGCATGGGCGTCAACGACGAGGTCTTCGACGCGGCCCAGCACACGGTGATCTCCAACGCCTCCTGCACCACGAACTGCCTGGCGCCGATGGCCAAGGTCATCCGCGACCGGTTCGGTATCGAGCAGGGCTTCATCACCACGGTTCACGCCTACACGTCGGACCAGCAGCTGCAGGACATGGCCACCGTGGCCCGGTCGGGCAAGCCCGACCTGCGTCGGATGCGCGCCGCCGCCCTGTCGATCATTCCCAACTCCACCGGTGCCGCCCGGGCCATCGGCTCCGTCCTGCCCGACCTCAAGGGCCGGCTCGACGGGATGGCGCTGCGGGTGCCCGTCCCCACCGGGTCGATCACCGATCTGGTGGTCACCGTCTCGGCCGACACCACGAAGGAAGATGTCAACGCCGCCTTCGCCGAGGCGGCCGGCGCCGCTTCCTACCGGGGCGTGCTGGAGTACACGGAGGAGACGCTGGTGTCGGCCGACATCGTCGGGAACCCGTCCTCCTGCGTCTTCTCCGCCCCCGACACCATGGTCAACGGGCGGATGGTGAAGATCCTCGGCTGGTACGACAACGAGTGGGGCTACTCCAACCGGCTCGTCGACCTCGCCGCCTTCATCGCCAGGTAACGGTGGAAACCGGGAGCCTGCCCCGGCTGGAGGACCTCCCCCTTCGGCCCGGAAGCCGCGTCCTCGTGCGGGCCGACTTCAACGTGCCCCTCTCGGCGGGCGGGCGCATCGAGGACGATCTGCGCATCCGGGCCGCGCTGCCGACGATCGACTGGCTCCTGGGTCAGGGGGCGGCGGTCATCGCCTGCTCCCACCTCGGCCGTCCCAAGGGCGAGCCCGACCGGAGGTACTCGCTGGCCCCGGTGGCGGCCCGGCTCGGCGAGATGCTGGCCACCGAGGTGCCGCTCTGCCCCGAGGTCGTGGGGGAGGAGGCATCGGCCATGGCCGCCGGGCTCGCCCCCGGATCGCTGATGGTGCTGGAGAACCTCCGGTTCGAACCGGGCGAGACGAAGGGCCCGGACGATGAAGCGCATGCGGACCTCGCCGCCGCCCTCGCCGGCCTGGCCGACTGCTACGTCAACGACGCCTTCGGCGCCGCCCACCGGGCCCACGCCTCGGTGGTGGGCCCGCCCCGCCACCTCCCGTCCGCCGCCGGCCGGCTGCTGGTCGCCGAGGTCGAGGCGCTCGGCCGGATGCTGGACGAGCCCGCCCGGCCCTTCGTGGCCCTCCTCGGCGGGTCGAAGGTCAGCGACAAGATCGGCGTGATCGACGCCCTCCTCGGCCAGTGCGACCTGCTGCTCGT
>JAUZEX010000616.1 GCA_030838815.1 Actinomycetota bacterium | reverse complement strand
CCCCGGCCGCCTGGCTCCAAGGAGGTTCAACGCAAATCTCTCGACTCAACCGCATGATTGGAGTGGGAGCAATAGGTCAGCTCGCCGCAGTCGCCCCAGTGGCCGCGGCCAGCGCCGCAACGCCGGGCCCCGGGCAGGGCGGACTGACTCCCGCGATCGGTGTCACCACTCCGATCGGCTCCGTCCAGGTCGACCCGGCCATCGCCTGCCTTCCGTTCGAGTACAGCCTCGGTCCCTTCGGTCCCATGGGGCCCTGGGGACCGTACGGCCCCCTGCACGGCAAGGACCACCCGGCCTGCTTCGGAGGCGGCCCCGATTTCAAATAACAGGTACGAGAGAGAAGGCCGGCGGACGCGCGGCGGGCAACAGACCCGCCGCGCGTCGCTCGCGCTGCCCCAGGTCGGCTCAGTGCGGTTGTTGGGCCTGACCAGCCGGAAACCCATCGGAACTACCAACTCGCGTGATGCGCGTCCGGACGGCCCGGACCAGGCTTGGACGGACGGGCGATCCGGCTACTCCAAGGAGGTACCGGCATGGTCATGGCCACATCGAGCCAGGGACCCTCGGGAGGGACACTCACCGAGGTCCTCCAGCTGATCCTCGACCGGGGCGTCGTCATCGACGCCTTCGTCCGCGTATCGCTCGTCGGCATCGAGGTGCTGACGATCGACGCTCGGATCGTCGTGGCCAGCATCGACACCTACCTCCGCTATGCGGAGGCGGTGGGCAGGATCAAACTCGACACGCCCAAGGCCGGTGTTCCCGAGCTCCTCAAGGCCAAGCAGACATCGGCGGCGATCGGCTCGGCCGTGGAGACGCTCGGTGAGCAGCTCGGCGGTCTTCTGAGCCAGTCGGTGCTGCGCGCGCCGAAGGAGGCATTGTGATGGCCGACTCGTCGCGGACCTCCGCCACCGGCACCGCCTCCCGGCAAGCCACGAGCCTTTATGTCTACGGGGTCGTCCCGGCGCCCACCGCGGCCGACTGGCCCGGCGCCGACGGCATCGGCGGCCCAGAGGCCAGGGTGGGGACGATCGAGTCCGGCGACCTGGCGGCGCTGGTCAGCGCCCTGCCCCCCGACTCCACCCCGGGCAAACGAGAGGATCTCGACGCCCACCGGAGGGTGCTGGCCCTCGCCGTCGAGCAGGGAACCGTGATCCCGTTCCGGTTCGGCATGGTGATGCCCACCGAGGACGTCGTGCGCCAGCGGCTCCTGGACCGGCACCGCCCCGAACTCACCGAGCTGTTGCGCCGGCTCGATGGCCGGGTGCAGATGAACGTGCGAGCCCTGTATGCCGAGGACGCATTGTTGCGCGGTGCAATCGAGATCGACCCGGAGATCGCCCGCCTCTCGGCCGCGGTCCAGGGGCGCTCGGAGATCGAGTCGCGGCCCGAGCGGATCGCGCTCGGCGAGCGGGTGGCGGCCGCGGTGGAGGCGCGTCGCCAGCAGGACGAGCAGGTGCTGCTGGACGTGCTCCAGCCGGTGGTAAGCGATCTGCTCGTCGAGCCCGGTGAGAGTGAGCGTGTGGCGTTCAATGCCCAACTGCTCGTCCGGCGCGACCGCCGCGCCGCGCTCGACGAGGCGGTGGCGGAGCTCGGTGGGGCCCTCCAGGGCTATCTCGCACTTCGCTACATCGGTCCGCTGCCGCCGTACTCCTTCTCGCAACTGGCGCTCGAAGCGCAAGACGAGCGATGGGACTTCTGAAGGGAGTCGTCTTGTTGCCGCTGGCGCCGCTGAGCGGCCTCCGCTGGCTGGCCGAGGTGCTGGGCGAAGAGGCCGAGCGCGGGCGTGCCGCGGAGCAGTCGCCGGAACGGGCGCTGGCCGAGCTCGCCGCCCGGCAGGCGAACGGCGAGATCAGCGACGAGGACGCCGAAGCACTGGAGAATCAGCTGGTTGCAGAGCTGCTCTCCCGCCGGGGGCCGAGGGGAGGAGCCTGATGCCCCCCATGACACCAGCCAGGTCCACCTCCGGTGACAGCCTCGCCGACATCCTCGAACGCGTGCTGGACAAAGGCGTTGTCATCGCCGGTGACATCCAGATCAACCTGCTCGACATCGAACTCCTGACCATCAAGCTGCGCCTGATCGTGGCCTCGATCGACAAGGCCAAAGAGATCGGGATCGACTGGTGGGAGACGGACCCGGCGCTCAACCGGGCCTCGGGTGCGCTGGCGGCAGAGAACAAGGCGCTGCGCCAGCGCCTGTACCGCCTCGAAGGCGAGCGCAGTGACTGATGGGCTCGGACTGTGGGTCTACGGCGTGGTGGAAGGCAAAGCCGCCGGGCCGGCAACGCGCCCGGGGGTCGATTGTGACTACAACGTGGAACTGATCCGCTCCGCCGGGCTGGCGGTCGTCGTCAGCCCCGTCCCGCTGGACGCCTTCGGGGAGCGTTCCCTGCCCGAGGCGCTCGAGGACCTGGACCGGCTCGAGACGCTCGCCCGGGTGCACAACGACGTGCTCCGAGAGGCGCTCGAGCACGGTCCGGTGGTGCCGTTCCGGATCTGCACGATCTACGCCGGCGCGGCCCGGGTGAAGGACATGCTGGTCCGCCAGCACGTCCATCTGACCGCCGTGCTCCAACGGCTGCAGGGCATGGCGGAGTGGGGGGTCAAGGCCTACGTCGTCGGCGGTCCGGGCGGCGAGACGGCGGCGGCCGGGCCGGCGTCGGGGACCGAGTACCTGCGCCGAAGGCGCGCCGAGCGCGACGCGTCGGCGATGGCGCAGCAGACGCTGGACGCCGCCCTCGACGGCCTGCACGGGCGGTTGCGCCAGCGGGCGGCCGACGCGGTGCTCAACCCGCCGCCGCCCAGGGACCTGTGGTCGGCCGGTCAGGGTGAGATCGTGCTGAATGCCGCCTACCTCGTCGCTGACGGGGATGTGGACGGCTTTTGCGCCCTCGTCGCCGACCTCGCCGGCCGCCACCGCTCGGACGGCGTGGAGCTCGAGCTGACCGGCCCCTGGCCCGCGTACCACTTCAGCGAGGCGGTGGTGCGGTGAGCGCCCGGCACGAGCAACGGGTCCTGCAGCGCGACGTGGCGCTCATCGACGTGGTCGATCGGCTGCTGGCCGACGGCGTCGTTCTCAGCGGTGACATCACGCTGTCGCTGGCGGACGTGGATCTCCTCTACCTTCCGCTGCGGCTGCTGATCGCACCCCCGGAAGCGCTCGGCCTGCCCTCGGTTCCTCGAGGCGGGGGGCCGATGAACGCCTCCCCGGCCGACCAGCCGCTGGCGGCGCCGCCGGACACCAAACCGGTCGCCGCCCCCCGGGACGCCGCTCGCGCCGGCGAGACCACGCCGCGGCACCGCATCGACGCCGATCCCGACACCGTCGAGCGCGGCCTCGCCCAGCTCGTCCTGACCGTCATCGAGCTGTTGCGCCAGTTGATGGAGCGCCAGGCACTCCGCCGCGTGGAGGCGGGGGGCCTCGACGACGAGACGGTCGAGCGCCTCGGCTCCACCCTGATGCTGCTGGCCGATCGCATGGAGCAGCTCAAGGCGACGTTCGGTCTGCGGGACGAGGACCTCAATATCAACCTCGGGCCGCTGGGCCGCCTGTTGTAAGCAGCCTGTTGTAAGCAGCCTGTTGTAAGCAGCGAAATGCCCCGCCCGGGATCCCGGGCGGGGCATCGGTGATCCTGCGCCACAGAGGCTATTTTCCGTTCGACTTGCCCTGGTTCCCCTTCAATTGACGAACCTGGTCGGCAAGCTGCTGCTCGAGTTCACCGAGCTTGTCCACCTGCTCACCGGTCCACTCAGTGCCGGTGCCCACACCGTCGATGAGGCCGGCTAAGCCCTGAATCACCATCTCCGGACCCATGTTGACGAGGTTTTCGACGCTACCAAGAAGATCGGCCATGGTGGCCCTCCTTAAAGGCTTGCCAGTGGATACAACCCCAGTCTGAGCCGCGGCCGGCGGTTCCGCATCACGCGACCGAGTAGTTCCGGCGGATCGCCTGCTCGATGACCCGGGCGATCCGGCGGGGCCCGGGGCCGGCGCCGAAGACCATCGTGTAGTGGTTGGTGTTGTCGATCTCCTCGATGCGGGCGTCGGGATGGGCGGCGACGAAGGCGTCCACGACCGGGTCCGGAAGCATGGGGTCATCGTCGAAGAGGCCCCGTGGGGCGCGCACGAGATCGAGCGGGGCCCGCACCCGGTCGACGGCCCTCTGCGTGCTCTCGTCGTAGATCATGTCGGTGCAGTCGGCCTCGACCGCAGCCTCGGAGACGACGCACCGCATGTCGCCCGGCCGGCCCGCCACGTCGTAACGGGCGTACGCCTCCACGTCATCGTTCCACTCCTGGAGCAACGCCGGGTGCTCCCGCCACAGATCGACGTATTCATCGATCGACTCGAAGGTCATCCGGAGGCGGGCGACCGAGTGCTCCACCACCTGGGCGAGGAGCTCGGCCGGATCCTGGTCGGGCGGCATGGGGATGTACGGGCCTGCATCGAGCATGACGAGCGCTGCGGCGCGTTCCGGGTTTTCGGCGGCCAGGCGGGCCGCGACGTACGCACCCATCGAGTGCCCGACGAGGACGGCGCGCCCGGCGCCGGCGTCGTCGAGCACCGCCAGCAGGTCGGCGACGTGGGCGGCCATACCGTACGGGCCGGGGAGACCGGCGCTCTGTCCCCGCCCCCGGAGGTCGGGCGCCAGGAGGCAGACGCCGGGAACACTGCCGAGCTCCCGGGCTATCGTCCGGAAGGCCATGTGCGAGGACGTGATGCCGTGCACGGCGAGGACGACGGCGTCGGCCACTGGCGGCGGCGCGCCCGCCCGGGCGACGCGCAGGCCGCCGCCGGCGACGCTCACCTCGCGCAGGGAATGGAACGGCTCGCTCAAGGATCGTGCCGCTTTGATCATCGTGCGCCCTCGGCGAGGGTGCGGCGCAGCACCCAGGCCGCCACCTCGTGGATCGGCAGTTCGAACTCCTCTTCCGCCCGCGTCCCGATGACCTCGTCGTGGAAGTCGGCCGCCATGCTCGTGGCCCACTGCTGCAGGTCGTCGCTGCCGGCGGCGCCGAGCGCGTGGGCCAGCACGGCCCGGGCGACAGCATGGGCGTCGTCGTCGACGCCGGCCAGGGGCGACAGCACCGAACGGCGCAGCACCGCCGCCCGCCGCGCCCCGTCGCCCCGCCGCCAGCCGAAGTACGTCGACTCGGGGCCGCTCGTGAGGTTGAACACCTCGTTCCGCCAGTCGGTGTAGTCCATGTCGGGAGCGAGATCGGCCAGCGATACCGCCCGGGCCTGACCCCGCTCGCGCCGGGCAGCGGCGGCGATGTCACCGGCCTCCAGGCTGTCGACCACCGTCACCCGAACGCCGGTCCCCACCCGCTTGGACACCGCCGACGCGGCCAGGGCGCGGAGCGCGTGAATGGCCGCGGGGTCCCAGCCCCGCTCGGCGGCGACGAGCACCACGGCGGCGTCCGGGGCCAGCAGCGGCGAGACGCGGACCACCGTGTCGATCCGGTGTGCGAGAGATCCGGCGCCGGTCGGCTGGGCCCCCGCCGGCGACGGTGACAGCGTGGTCGGGGCCAGCTGCACGTAGCAGTCGACCGATCGGGGAGGCAGCGAGTCGGCGGCGCCGGGCGTCGGGCCTTCCCACGCCAGCGTGTCGAAACCTTCACTCTTGAGCGCCACCGCCACGGCCTGGATGTGGTCGATGGCCCCCGTCACCAGCGCAGTGTTCAATGGAGGACCTCCTGGTGCATGGCCGGGGCTTCACACTGGATGACGGTGGTGGTGAAGGGGGCGGTGGGTATGACGATTGGGCCGAGGGAGACGAGGCCGTTCCCACAGGTGGCGGTGACCGTTGTGGTGTCGGGGGAGTTCTGCCGCCCGCCGGCGGGCGTCGGGCCGACGCTGACGGCTGCGTCGGCCGGGGCGGCGACGCTGAGCACGGCGGCGGCGGCCCCCGCCGCCATGACGCCTCGGAGAATGCGGGTGCGATGCATGGCGTGGGTGAACCTCCTCGTGGATGTGGGCTCAGACGTTCCGGAAGCGGCGCGTGGCCGCCGTGGCGGAGACGATGAGGATTCCCGCCGACCAGGCGAGCGCGTGGAGCACCGGTCCCTCGGCTGAACCCGTCCCCTGCGTCAGGGCGCGGAGGGCGTTGATGACGTGGGTGACGGGTTGGACGTTGGCGAACGTCCTGAGCCAGCCCGGCATGGTGTCGGTCGACGTGAACGTCGAGGCGGCGAAGACAAGGGGGAATGTGACCACGAAGGCCAGGAGCGTGGCGGCTTCGACGTTGCGGACCACGAGCCCGAGGAGGGTGAAGAGCCACGAGCAGGCGTAGCCGAAGAGGAGGGCGATCCCGATGCCGCCGAGGATGGGAGGGAGCGAGTTGTGGAAGCGGAAACCCACCAGGAGCCCGATGGCGATCATCAGGCCCACGGTGTACGTGAGCCGCACCAGATCGGCGAGCGTCCGGGCGGTGAGGATGGCGCCCCGCTGCGTCGGCAGGGACCGGAAGCGGTCCGTGACCCCTTTGGACAGGTCCTCCGCGACGCTGACGGCCGAGGATGAGCCCCCGAAGAGCGAGGTCTGCACGATGATCCCCGGTATGAGGAAATCGACGTAGCTCGGGTAGCCGGCAACATGGATGGAGCCCCCGAACACGTAGCGAAAGAGCAGCACGAACATGACGGGCATGATGGCGGCGGCCACGACGAGCTGGGGTGTGCGGAGGGAGATGAGAAGGTTGCGGCGGGTCAGCACCAAGGTGTCCGTGACGAAGGTGCGCACACCCGGCGGTCGGACGGTGCGGCGGTGCGGGGCGAGGTCGAGGGATGCGGTGCTCATGCTGGCTCCTCAGGCGGTGGCGGCGGCAGGGGTGATGGTGGGGCGTTGGGGCGTGGTCTGCTGGGTGAGGCTGAGGAAGACGTCGTCGAGTGACGGTCGGCGGACGCCGAGGTCGTCGACGGAGATGCCGGCCTCCTCGATACGGCGGGCGGCGGCCAGCAGCGTGTGCACCCGCTCGCCGGTGGGGAGCGTGACGCGTTGGCCACGGAGGTCGGCCATGGGCGGGCCGGAGCCGAGCCCGTTGAGGAGGGTGACGAGCCGTTCGACGTCGGTGGGGTTGGTGGCCCGGACCTCCACGACGTCGCCGCCGAAGCGTTGCTTGAGTTGGTCAGGGCTGCCGGCGGCGATGACCCGGCCGCGTTCGATGACGGCGATGCGGTCGGCGAGCCGGTCGGCTTCTTCGAGGTACTGGGTGGTCAGCAGCAGCGTGGTGCCCTCCCGGACGAGTTCGTCGATGAAGGCCCACAGCTCGATGCGGGTGCGGGGATCGAGGCCCGTCGTGGGTTCGTCCATGATGAGGACCTCGGGGCGGCCGACGAGGCTGGCGCCGAGGTCGAGGCGGCGACGCATGCCGCCGGAGTAGGTGCCGACGCGCCGGTCGGCGGCCTGGGTGAGGGAGAGCCGCTGCAGGACCTCGTCGGCCCGGTGGTGGGCCAGGGAGCGGTCCAGTCCATAGAGGCGGCCGACCAGTTCGAGGTTCTCCCGTCCGGTGAGGGTCTCGTCGACCGCGGCGAACTGCCCCGCGAAGCCGATCAGGGAGCGGACCATGCGGGCCCGGCGCACGACGTCGAGGCCGGCGATGGAGACGTGGCCCTTGTCCGGCGCCAACAACGTGGCCAGGATCCGGACCAGGGTCGTCTTGCCCGCCCCGTTCCGGCCCAACAGACCCAGGACCGTCCCCTGCTCGACCTCGAGGTCGACGCCGGCCAGGGCCTGCGTCGACCCGAACGACTTCTCCACACCCTCCACCGTGATGAACCGATGACTCGCCGACACGCCAACTCCTTCCGCCATAAGAGCGTCACAAAAGAATCAGACCCAATACCGCTCCAGAGACCTGTCTCCGGGACGGGTTACTCCCGCCGTCGCCTCAGCCGGCCGCGGTCAGTTCCACCTCGCGAACGGGCACGGACACCGCACGCGCCACCTGCAGGAACCCGGAGGTGGCGATGCCCGTCTGCTCGGGATGGCTGATGAGAACCACCTGACAGGTGGGCGATGGAAATGCGAGGGGTAGGAACAGCACACCCGGGGTGGCGTAGCGCCGTTCCGTCGATGTGGGAACGAGGGCCGCGCCGGCGCCGGCCGCCACCGCCAGCAGGAGGTGCTCCATGCTCGGCTCGGCCACCTCGAACGGCGCGACGGCGACGCCCGCGTCGCGCCCGGCCGTGACCACCGCGTCGAAGAAGGCCGGGTTCGTGGTGCGGGCCATCATCAGGAGCGGTGTACGTTCCAGCTCGTGGGGGCTGATCGCCGGCGCGCCGGCCGCCGGATGGGACTCGCTCAGCGCCACGAGCACTCCCTCGTCATCGAGCGGGGTGACCCGCAGCCCGGTGACGGGTGCGGGCAGGCAGACAACGGCGGCGTCCAGCCGACGGGTGCGCACCCGCTCGATGAGCTCCGGGGTCGGGCACGTCTCGAGCACGATCTCCACCCCCGGTGTCGCGCTCGCAAAGCGCTCCAGCGCTCGCGGCAGCGCCGAGGGCACGGCATCGGGCAGATGGCCGATCCGCAGCCGGCCGTTGCCGTGGTCCCGGGCGTCGATGACGGCGCTTCGGGCCCGGGCGGCCTGCTCCAGCACCCGCCGGCCCTCGACCAGCAGTACCTCTCCGGCGGGAGTCAGGCAGACCCGGTGCTGCGTCCGCTCCAGGAGCTGCACGCCCAGCTCCTCCTCGAGCTTGCGCACCTGCTGGCTCACAGCCGGCTGTGCGACACGCAGGCGGTCGGCGGCACGCCGGAAGTGGAGCTCTTCGGCGACAGCGACGAAGTAGCGAAGGTGGCGGAGTTCCATGTCATGCGCCTCCATTGCCGGAGATGGGGGAGAGCCCTGCGCCGTGGGCGACCGCGATGGCTTCGGTGCGGGATCCGACCTGGAGCTTGGCCAGGATGTTGGAGACGTGGAACTTGACGGTGCGCTCGCTGATGAAGAGCCGGGCGGCGATGTCGCGGTTGCGCAGTCCGGCGATCATGAGCTCGAGCACCTCGCGCTCCCGGTCCCGCAGCTCGGCCAGCCGCCGGGTGGCCGGAGTCTCCGGTGCCGGGGCGAGGTCGTGGAGCGGCAGGATACAGCTGAGCGTGGTGCCCCATTGCGGGTTGACGTCGAGGTCGACCCGGCCCCGCAGCTCGGCCGCCAACCGGCGGATATCGGACAGGCCGCGGTCGAGGCTCGGGTCGGCGTGGTCGGAGCCGACGGCATTGTCGGCGATGGTGATGACCAGTGACTGATCGGTGAGTCGCCACCGGAGGCGGACCTTGTCGGCTCCGGTGCGTTGGATGGCGTTGAGGGCCGCGCCGCGGGTGATGAGGCGGGCGGCGTGGGCTACGGCGTACGCCACCTGGGCCGAGTCGTCGGCGTCAAGATCGGCCACGAGTTGGATCTGGGCCGCGCCGGCGATGCTGCCGACCTCTTGTTCGATGTCGGTGAAGGCGGCGCCGAGGGCGGCGCGGCCGGAGGCGGCGGTTGTGTCGGAGTCGGCCTGGAGGTCGAGGAGGGCCCGGGAGGCCAGGTCGATGGCTTTGGCCACCCCGGGCGGCGTTGCCTGCGATCCGCCTGCACTGGCGCTGCGCAGCGCCAGCAGCAGCGATGAGAGGGTGGAGGCGTGTCGCCCCCGGAGCTCGAGTCGGATGCGGTCGCGTTCCTGGCTCATGGCCCGGGAGAAGGCCAAGGTCCCCGGCGGCGGGTCGTGGTCGATGGCCCGGACACGGGCGGCGGCGGCCATGACGACCCGGAGCGCCGCGCGTTCCTGGTCCGGCGTGATGCTCATCCGTAAGTGGTCGCCAACGATCAAGGCGGCGACGAACCCGGATGACCGGGCCACCCAGCCGACCACCCGCAACCCGCCCAGCATGTCGGGCAGCGCCAGCCGCGCCGCCGTCCCGTCCGCCGTTGGTTCGGCACCGACCATCGGGTTCCAGTCGATGCCGAGCAGTCCCTGGCGCGCCGCCCGCGGCGCGGCGATCTGAACGGGAAATGTGGGTGATCCCGGAGTGACCAGCACCAGCGCCGTGTGGGGCAGCACCGGAAGCAGGACCTTACGGGCCCGCTCCGCCACTGCATCGGCGGGCGACGTGACCAGCTCGGCCAATGCCTCCTCGGGCAGGCCGGCGCCAACCTGGGCGCCGTGGTCGCCGCTGGCCGGCGGCCAGCCCCTATATGGCGGTTCCGATGCGATGTAGGCGTCGCTCACCGTGACTCCGAATGCTGGTGCCGCCCGGCAGAGATGTGCAGAGGCATGGAAACCTCCTGGCGTCGTGGGATCGTTCGGCCAGATTGCCGGTGGCGAGGCCACGTCGACATCACGCGAGTGTGTAGTCCTCTCGGCCGACGCGCTCCGGCTGCCCCGGAAGGAAACTGCGCGGTTGGGGGATGTCGGAGCGCCATGCGCTCTGCGACGCTCGGATCATGGACGTGTACCCGGATGGAGACGCGCTCTCGGAGTGGGAGCAAGAAATCCTTGAGGACATGGAGCGCGAGTTCGGCCTGACCGAGGCGCGGCTCGTCGCGCTGCTCGGCCAGGACGCCGTACCGCTCTATCTCCTCGCCGCCCAACTGGTGGCGACAGAAGCCGCGGTCGCCCTGGCCATCACCGTCTCCTGGGCCGGCACGCTGGCCGGGCTGGCGACGATCGGAAGCTCGCTCTGGGTAACTTCGGTCTGCGCCGTGCAGGGGCTGCGGTACCGGCCGGGCCGTCCGGTCAGTGCTCGATTCTGAACTCGCCCTCCGCGGCGGTGCCGACCCGGTCCTCCTGCCCCCCGATCCGCTCGAGGAGGCGTTGGCTGACGCGATCAGCGCGATCGTCGGAGGGATGGTCCCGGGCGGCATCCGTCGGCGGGAGCTCCACGGTGTCGTGACGGACGCCGCCATCGGGACTGCGACGCGATTCCGGGCCGAAGGCGGCGGGGCGACCTCACGGCCCCTCAGCCCGTCGATGCGACGGATCCTGCGCGACTCTCTCGTCGTCGAGGTGCTGGCGCGGTATCAGACGATGCGGGGTCGGGCTGCGACCAGCGACCTCATCGCCGAGACCATCGAGTACCTCATCGAGCTCTCCGGCACCAGGCTGGAGTCGCGGGACGTCACCCATGGCGTCCTCATCACCGACCTCTTCGCCGACGGTTCGCGGCTGCGCTTCGAGTACCCCGCCGACCTACGAGCGGCCAAACGGGCACCGCTGCTGTTCGACGGACGGCGCTCGCTGCTCGTCGTCGACACGCAGGGTCACCCCCGTTTCGAGCTCCCGCGCCACCGCCTCGAACTCGCTCGCCCGGGAGTTCCGGGGCACGTGGAGAGCGGCGCGCTGGTCGCCGCCGCCACGGCCCGGCTCGGCGGACTGGGGTTCTTCCTCGGCGCCGACCGCACCATCTGGACCTTCCTCGACGGCGAACCTCTCCTGGTCCGTCACAGCGAGCGCTGGACGGCCTTCCCCATCGAGCTCACGGCCTTCGTCGCCGACCTGATCGGCGGCGGACGGGCCGCCGGGCTCGTCGTGGGGACGGCCTTCGCCATGGCGGCCCAGAGGCAGGGCGCGATCCTGGCCGTCGTCGACCACCGCGATGCGCTGGACGGCATCGTCCCGGACAAGGACCGGTACGACCTCCGTCACGAGGTCGGCCCGCGGGCGATGCGCCCCGAGACGCGCCTGCACCACCTCATCGACGCCTATGACCTCGATGAGGACACCCTGGGCCGCCTGGCCGGGCTCGACGGGGCAACGATCGTCGGTCGTGACGCCGAGTTGCTCGCCTACGGCGCCGTGGTGAGCAGCTCCGGCGCCCGCAGCGAAGGCGCCCGCACGGCGGCGGCGGCCACGTTGTCGCAGGCCGCCGACGCGGTGCTCATGGTGTCGCAGGACGGCGGCATCACCGTGTTCCACCGTGGGGCGGTGGTGGCCACGGTGCTCGGGCGCGCCCCCCACGACTGACGCTCGACGACTACTCGATCGCGTGATGTCGGCGGCCGCCCTTATGGACATGCTCACGAGCCAAGGACACGAGAACTGGGAGGTTCCATGACAACCGCTGACCCGACCGCCACCATCTCCGGCGACGGAGAGGTTGCGAGCCGCTCCGGGGCGCCGCTGCTGCACCTGCGCGGAACGGAGTACGGGCTCCGGATCCACGGACTCCGGATGGATGCCCACGGGCGGCATGGTGGCGGGACGGCCGGAGAGGCCGGCCAGGAGCTGGGCGGGTGCGACCATGGGTAACCTCTCCTTCGATTTCAACGGGCGGACGGTCATCGTCACCGGAGCGGCCCGGGGCATCGGCCTGGAGCTGGCCCGCCATTTCCAGGGGGCCGGGGCTGACGTGGTCATGGTCGACTTCGACGGGGACGTGCTGGCGAAAGCGGCGGCGGAGCTCGGAGTCCGGGGCCTGCAGGCCGACGTCAGCTCGACGGCTGACGTCGAGGCCGTGGTGACCGCCGTGGTCGAGGAGACCGGACGCATCGACGTCCTGGTGAACAACGCCGGCATCCTGCGGGACAACGTGCTGTGGAAGCTGACCGACGACGACTGGGAGCAGGTGCTGGCGGTCCACGCCGGCGGGACGTTCCGCTTCACCCGGGCCTGTGTGCCCCACTTCCGGGCCCGGGAGTACGGCCGGGTCGTGAACGTCACGTCCTATACGGGGCTGCGGGGCAATTCCGGCCAGGCGAACTATGCGACGGCCAAGGCCGGGATCATCGGCTTCACCAAGACGGCGGCCAAGGAACTGGCCCGCTTCGGCGTGACCGTCAACGCCATCTCCCCCAACGCCGAGACCCGGATGGTCGAATCGATTCCCGCGCCGAAGCGGGCGGAGCTGACCGCCGCCATTCCCCTCGGCCGTTTTGCCGCCCCCAGCGAGATGGCCGCCGCGGTGGCCTTCCTCGCCTCCGAAGAAGCCGGTTACGTGACCGGCGTGGTGCTGCCGGTCGACGGCGGCATGTCGATGTGAAAAGGCAGGGGAGAAACCATGACCGCCGTTGAAGCAACCTGCGCAGAGTGTGGCGTCGTCTGGCTGTCGCCGGGAGACATCGTGGTGCGGGTGTGCGTCGACCTCCAGTCGAGCGCCTCGTACACGTATCACTGCCCGGAGTGCGGGCTGCTGGCGGCCAAGCCGGCCAACGACCACATGGTCGACTTCCTCACCTCGATCGGGGCCTCGCTGGAGGCGTGGCATCTCCCCGACGAGCTGCGGGAGCCCCGCCCCGACGGTGCCCGGATCAACCACGACGACCTGCTCGACTTCCACCTCCTGCTCCAGGACAAGAACTGGTTCGAGCGTCTGGAAGAGCTGGTCGGAGGCGCCGAGGACTTCACGGGGCGAGCGGAATATCGACGAGGAGAGCGGTCCCCCTTCCCGCGGGACTGGCGATCCCGATCGTTCCGCCGAGGGCCTCGATACGGTCTCTGAGGCCGATCAGTCCCGAGCCGTCCCCGGGTACGGCCCCTCCGACCCCGTCGTCGGTGACCGACAGGCGCACCACCGCATCCTCCGCCGCCAGGTGCACTCGGACCACAGACGCCCGGGCATGCTTGGTCACGTTGGTGAGGGCTTCCGACACGACGTAGTACACCGCCACCTGGATGCGGTCGGGCAGCCGCCGGTCGCCGGACACGTGCAGTTGGACCGGGACGGAGGAGCGGCGGGCCAGGACCTTGAGGGCGGCCTCCATGCCGCCTTGCGAGAGGATCGCGGGGTGGATGCCCCGGGAGATCTCCCGCAGGTTGTCGACCGCCGCCGCCAGCCCGTCCGCCGTACTGGCCAAGTGCGCTTTGACCTCGACCAGATCGGGCGGCACCGAGGCGTGGGCGGTGCGCAGGTCGAGAGCCAGGGCGACCAGGCGCTGCTGTGTCCCGTCGTGCAGATCGCGCTCGATACGGCGGCGGGTCTCGTCGGCGGCGGCCACGACCCGGGCCCGGGAGGCGGCGAGCTCGACGCGGCTGTCAGCGTTGGCGATGGCCGTGGCCACGAGTTCCGTGAACTGGGCCAGCCGCCCCTCGGCGCCCGCCGGCAGTGGCCCCGAGTCGAGCCACCCGGCGGTCATCACACCCCAGAGCCGGCCCTGGACGACGATGGGCCCGGCGACGGCGGAGCGAAGGCCTGGCTGGCGGGCCAGGGCGTCGGGACCGAGGACACCTTGGACGTCGTCGAGCCGGGCCGCACGGCCGGTGCGCAACACCGCGGCGACGGCGCCGTTCTCGTCGAGTGTCAGGCGCGTACCGAGGAAGAGCCGGCCGAGCTCACGGAGCTCCCCCCGTCCCGCCAGGATGGTCGTCGTCCCGTCGGGCTCACAGCGGAGCAGCCGTGTGACGGGCGCCTCGAGCAGCAGGGCCACCTCCGCGCAGACCGCGTCGAACACCTCCGCCGGCGGGACGGCGCGGGCCACCAGGGTCGCCACCCGCCGCAAGGCGGCCTGCTCCTCGACCAGGAGGCGGAGATCGTCGTTGCTGGTCTCCAACGAGATCCCCATCGTGTTGAACGCCCGCTCCAGGGCGCCGATCTCGTCCGGCCCGGTCTCGGGCAGGCGCACGGTGAGGTCACCCCCCGCCAGCCGGCCCGCCATGGCTGCCGCCCGGCGGACGGGCCGGACGATGGTCCGGGTCAGGTAACCGGTGAGGAGCACGACGAGGCTGATGGATCCCGCCACACCGACCGCGGCGGCGAAGGTGGCGCGGCTGGCGGCAGAGCGGGCCTGCTGCTGGCGCGTGGAGGCGAGCCTGTTCTCGAACCCTCCGAAGCCGTCGAACTCGGCGCGGAGCGCGTCGACCCGCGTTTTCCCCTCCTGGGTCACGGCCACGTTCAGCACCGAGGCCCGGTCGCGTCGCGCCTGGTCCACGGTCGGTTCGGAGTACTCCCGGATGTACGCCTGGCCGGCGTCGGTGATCCGCTGCGCCCGGCGGCGCTGGTCGACGTTCCCGCCGGAGAGCCGCTCCAGCAGTCGGGCCTGCCCGGGGAAGCTCCGGCGGGCGGCGTCCCACGGTTCGAGGAAGCGCTGGTCGCCGGTGATGGCGAAGCCGCGCTGGCCCGTCTCCAGGTCGATGACCAGCCGCTCGAGCCGGTTGGCGGCGGCCAGCACCGATTGGGAGTTCCGGGCCCGGACGGCTGACCTGCGCAACTCGGCGATCGCCACGAGGACGACCGTGAACGCCGTGCCGACGAGGAGGGCGAGCAGGCCGCCGGCGATCACTGTCCGGCGGGTCAGCCCTGCCCTCGAGTGCCCATTGATGGCTCGTCTCTCCCTTCAGACCCGAACCCCTTCGCCAGCACCTTGGCAAACCCGACGGTGCCCATGCACGGGCATTCCAGTGCCAACTCCGGGTGGGATCTCGTCTTCCCAGCACCGTGTCCGCTCCGCCCCGGGCAGCTCAGAATGCCTCGGAAGCGTGAACCCGCGTTTCCTTGGCCGCCACAGGGGATTCGGAGGCCGATGGACCGACAGCGCGCACGAGTGTTGCTCC
>JAUZEX010000609.1 GCA_030838815.1 Actinomycetota bacterium | reverse complement strand
CGAGCACCTGGGGGTCGCGCCAGTAGCGGTACCGGCCGTCGAGGCGGGCGTCGTAGGCGATGTAGCGGGTCGACTGCTCGAGGTAGGCCATGAGGCGGCCCCACTCCAGCACCTTGGTCAGCACGTTGGACGCCTGCTCGCAGGCCAGGTGCACGCCGCCGAGCTGGGCCACGGAGTCGTCGCCGTACTCGCCGAACACCTTGTCGTAGAGCTGCTCGGCCCGCCCGACGCCGACGGTCGTCTCGTCCGGCCCGCCGTCACCCGAGGCGGCGTCGACATCGTCGGCGAACTCATCGAGAAACAGGCGGCGGAGGCTCTTGTGGGTCCGGGAGTAGCGGGCGAACAGCGCCCCCTTCACCACCTCGGGCAGGTTCACGAGGGCGAAGACCGGCCGGTCGACGTTGGTGAAGTGCCGCTCGAGGACCTCGACCTCGTCGGCGGTGAAGGTTTCGGTGACGTAGAGCATGGGCGGGCGGATCGTAACCGCCCGCCCACACTCACCGGTTGATTTGGTTACTGGGCGATGTCCCACACGACGTCGACGGTGAGGCTCAGCTCCTGGGTGCCGGGCAGAACCGGAGCGGGGGCGGCGCTCACAGCCCCGGCCCCGGACTTGTACTGGTCGTACATCGGCATCGGGCCCGACGAGGACGGGATCTCGGTGATCAGATGGATCCGGCCCAGCTTCACCCCGGCCGCTTTGGCCATCTGCTCCGCCTGCAGCTGGGCGAGGTGGACGGCCTGCGTCCGGGCCTCGGCCTTGAGAGCGCTGTCGTCGTCGATGGAGAAGCCGATGGACTGGACCCGCACGGCGTCGCCGACCGCCCCGGCGGCGGCGTCGATGAGCCCGCCGGCGCCGGCGATGTCGTGGAGGGTGGCGGTGACCTGGTTGTTGACCTGGTAGCCGGTGATGCGCTGGCCCTTGTCGTCGTAGGTGGGATTGATCGACAGCTGCGACGTCTGGATGTCCTTGGCCTGGACGCCCTTGGACTTCAGGGTGTCGATGAGGGCGTTGGCCTTGTCGTTGTTGGCGGTCAGGGCGTCCTTGGCGCTGGGCGAGCGGGTCTCCACACCCAGGACGACCCGCAGGGTGTCGGGCGTCCCCTTCACCAGCCCGACACCGCGGGCGGCGATGGAGGGCCGGCCGTTGTCGGTCGACACGGTGGCGGCCGGGGCGGCGCCGGCCGGCGCCGGATCGCTCTTGGCGCAACCGGCGAGGGCGAGGGCGGCGACGGCCGCCACGACGACGGCGGTCAGAACGGGACGGGCACGCAACATAGGAGCCTCCGGGGCCGGGTTCGTTGTCCGTTTGGACGACCCCGGCGGCGGCCCGGTTCCCGTCCAGTTTGGGCTGCCCCACAAAGGGCCGCACCGGAAAAGGGAAACCGTCACGTAGCGCCGACCCGGCCCAGCTGTCAGAGTTCGGTCATGAGCGCCAAGGCCGACCTCACCGCCTCCCCCGACGACGAGACGAAGCCCACGATGACCGGGGCCGTCCCCCTGGTGCCGCTCGGGCGGCCCCAGCTGGCGGCGGCGGCCCGACTGGCGGCCGGAGCGGCGCGTCATCCCGTCCGCCTGGCCGGCGCCGGGCTCCGACTCACCGGCGAGCTGGCCTCCGCCGCCCGGGGCCAAGCCCGGCGGGAGCCGCTGCCCGGCGACCGCCGCTTCACCGATCCCGCCTGGTCGCAGAACCCGCTCTACCGGCGGGTCCTGCAGGGCTATCTGGGCGCCACAGCCGTAGCCGACGCCACCGTCGGCCGGCTCGGCCTCGACGACAAGAGCGAGGGCCGGGCCCGCTTCGTGGTCGGCCAGGTGTCCGACGCCCTGGCCCCGACCAACAGCCTCCTCGGCAATCCGGCCGCGCTCCGAAAGGCCGCCGCGACGAAGGGCGCCAGCCTGGGCAAGGGCGCCCGGGCGCTGGCCGGCGACGTCCTCCACAACGGCGCCATGCCCCAGACGGTCGACCGCCGCCCGTTCCGCCTCGGGGAGACGGTGGCCACGTCGCCAGGGGCGGTGGTGCTGCGCACCGAGGTCTTCGAGCTCCTCCAGTACAAGCCGGCGACCCCGACGGTCGGGAAGGTTCCGGTCGTGTTCATCCCGCCCGAGATCAGCCGCCACTACATCCTCGACCTCTCCCCCGGACGGAGCCTCGTCGAGTTCCTCGTCGCCCAGGGCCATCAGGTGTTCATCGTCAGCTGGCGCAACCCGACGGCGGAGCACCGGGACTGGAACCTCGACACCTACGTGGCCGCCTCGCTCGAGGGCGTCACCACCGCCGCCCTCATCAGCGGCAGCCCCGACGTGCACCTCGTCGGCGCCTGTGCCGGCGGCATCACCGCCGCCGCCCTGGCCGGGCATCTGGCCGCCACCGGCGAGCGGCGCATCCGGACGCTGACGTTCCTGGTCACGGTCCTCGACACCGGAGCCGAGACGATGGCCAGCCTGTTCCTCTCCGAGTGGTCGGCGGCGCTGGCCGTCCGGGGCTCCAAGCGCACCGGGGTGTTGAAGGGCCGCCAGCTGACCCGGATGTTCGCCTGGATGCGGCCCAACGACCTGGTGTGGAACTACTGGGTCAGCAACTACCTGCTGGGCCAGGATCCGCCGGCCTTCGACGTGCTGGCCTGGAACGCCGACATGCCCAACATGACGGCGGGTCTCCACGCCGACTTCGCTTCCCTGTTCCTGGAGAACCCGCTGCCGGAGCCGGGGAAGCTCACCGTGCTCGGCACGCCCATCGACCTCGGCAAGGTGGACCAGGACGCCTACATCCTGGCCGCTCTCACCGACCACATCACGCCGTGGCAGGCCTGCTACCGAACGGTCGACATCCTCGGCGGCACGAGTCGCTTCGTTCTCTCCTCCAGCGGCCACATCCAGGCCATCGTCAACCCGCCCGGGAACAAGAAGGCCAGCTACCGGGCCGCCGACGACCCCGGCCCCGACCCGGGAGCCTTCTCGGCCCAGGCGGAGCGCATCGCCGGGTCGTGGTGGGAGGAGTGGTCGGAGTGGCTGACCGCCCGCGACGGCGAGACGCGCCGGGCCCCCCGGTCGCCCGGGAGCCGCACCCACCCGGTGCTCGACACCGCCCCTGGCCGCTACGCCGCCAGTTGACCGCTCCCTCCACGACGCCTCCGGCCGAGCCCGGCGCCTCGGCCGTCGCCGCCCGCGATGACCGGACCCTGATGGTGGCGGCGGCCGGTTTCCGGCTGCGGGTGTCGGTCCGCCCCGGAACGGGCTTCCCGCCGGTCGGCGCATCGGCTGCGGCCCGTCCACCGCTCCTGCTGTGCAACGGGATCGGGGCCCCGATCGAGATGTGGCCGCCGTTCCGGGACCCGCTCGGCCGCCCGACGATCGCCTTCGACGCGCCCGGCGTCGGCGAGTCGTCCGTTCCGCTGATCCCGCCCACGATGGGCGGCGTGGCCCGGGCCGTGCTCGCCGCCCTCGACCAACTCGGCGTCCCCACGGTGGACGTGCTCGGCGTGTCGTGGGGCGGCGCACTGGCTCAGGAGCTGGCCCACCGGGGCGGCGACCGGGTCCGGCGCCTGGTGCTCTGCGCCACCATGGCCGGTGGTGCGCCGATCCCCGGCGATCCCCGGGTGCTGGCCATCCTGGTCACGCCGCTGCGCTACTGGTCACCGTCGTATCTCGACCGGGTCGCCCCCCGTCTCTACGGCCCCGACGTGGCCGGCGACCCGGAGATGATGGCCCACCAGCGCCGGGCCCGGTTCACGCGGGCGCCGTCGTCCAGGGGCTACCTGTGGCAGATGCTGGCCCTGCGCCGCTTCGCCAGCATCCTGTGGCTCCACCGCCTGCGCCAGCCGACGCTGGTGCTGAACGGCGAGTCGGACCCCATCGTCCCGGTGGCCAACGGCCGCATCCTGGCCGCCCGCATCCCCGACGCCCGCCTCGAGGTGGTGCCCGGCGGGCACCTGTTCCTCCTCACCCACGCCGAGGCCATGGCGGCCCGGATCAACGAGTTCCTCGACGCCCCCGAGCCTTAATGGCAGTAGGTGGTGCCGGTGTCGGTGAACGTCTGCCCGGCCTGGGGGATGAACTGCCAGTCATAGCTGGTCGGGTGCAGGGTGAACGAGGTCACGCCGAAGGTCTGGCTGACCACCTCCGAGTTGGGCTGGCGGATGCCCAGCGACTCGAAGCGGGCGCCGCCCGTGCCGATCACGAACTCCCGGACCCCGTGGGCGATGTCGAGGTTGCCGGCGGGATCCTGGGCCGCGAAGCGCTCGTAGTCGTGGTCGTGGCCGTTGAGGACGACGTCGACACCGGCCCGGTAGAGCTCCTGCCAGAACGTGTCGTACAGCGGGTTGTTGCCGTGCTCCCCCGAAGTCCAGCGGGGCTGGTGCCAGTAGGCCAGGGTGCACAGCGTGGGGTGGGCAGCCAGGTCGGCGCTGAGCCACTTGATCTGGGGGGATCCGGGGTCGCAGCCGCCGACCTGGGTGCAGTTCCCGTTGAGGACGACGATGTGCCAGGCACCGAGGTCGTAGCTGTAGTACGCCGTGGCCGGATCGCCGGCCGCCGGGCCGAAGTACTGGAAGTAGCCCGCCGCCGTCGGATCCCGCTCGATCTCGTGGTTCCCGATGGCCGGCCGGATCTCCGGCTTGACCCGTCCCCAGGTCGGGTCGAAGGAAGCCGTGAACGCAGCCAGGGATGCGTTGTTGTACTGGTTGTCCCCGAGCGTCGCCACCGCCGTCGGCTGCAGGGCGAGGAGCAGGTCGGACGTCGACCGCATCTGGCAGACGGTGCCCGAGCCGTAGGTGGCATTGAACTCGGGCCAGGAGGCGTCACAGGCGATGTCGCCGGCGGCGGCCAGCACCGGATCCGGCACCGGCGGCGGCACGACCAGGCCCGGATCGGTCAACGCCAGCGCTGCCACCGTCCTCGATACCACGAGCACCGCCGCCACGATGATCCGGGTCCGAATCGACCGGCGGTGACGTCTCTCCCGATCCACTCGCATGTCGCGGTTCCCCAACCCTCGGCGCCGACGGGCGCAAAACGGTCAAACAGGTCGAATCGCCGGTTGGGTTCGCCCGCAGGGGCCAAGGGTCCTGCAAAGTTCCGATGATTTTGCCGACATTTCAGGTGCGGGCCAGCGCTGACGTCGTCGCCCCCCCTGCCCCGTCAGACCAGCAGACGGTAGGCCGCCGGACGCAGGTCGAGCCGCACCTCCGTCACCCGGCCGGCCGGGGCGCCGTCGACCTCGAGGGGGACGGGCCGGGCGGCCCGCACGACCACCCGGCGGGCCCGGCGGATGGCGATGGCCGGATGCGGCAGGTGGGCGCCGGTGACCAGGCGGGCGCGCATCGCCCGGCGGGCGGCGGGCGGGAGGGCGTAGAGCTGGACCTCGCACAGGCCGTCGCCGGGGTGGCCGCGGGGGCTCACGTCGGCGCCCCGCAGGTACTGGCCGTTCATGACCACCAGCGTCGTGGCCGCCGCCGCATCGACCGGCACCCCGTCGATCTCCACCGTGAACCCCGCCGGCCGGTGCCAGGCCCGGAGCCGGTCCGGCGGCGGTCCCACGACGACACTGTTGACGGCCACGACGGTGGCCATCCGGGGCCCGCTGTCGTGGACCTGATCAGCGGTGATCTGCTCGAACCCGTTGCTGGCCACCACGTCGAGGACGTCGAGCGGGAGTGCCATGCCGGTCGGCGCCGCCCCGGCCACCAGGCCGACGGCCCGGGCCAGGTCAGAGCCGCGGCCGGCGGCGAAACGGACCAGCGGGTCGGCCACGCCTCGGACCAGCACCGAGGCCAGCATCCCGTCGCCGCCGGTCACCTCGAGGTCGGCGGGACCGGACGCCTCGCTGCCCCACGGCTGCCCCGGCCGGATGCCCGGTGGTTCGGGGGCATCCCCCGAAAAGCTCTGGCTCACCGGGCCCGGACCGCACTTCCGGGGGCACCCCGAGCCCCGCGATCTCCCGCCGCGCTCCGAGCGCGTGCGGCGCCGGAGCCGACGGTGCTGGAGGCGGCCACCACGCCCCGGAACAGCGCGTCGGCGGCCGACCGGGCGGCGCCGGCCGTCGCTGGCCGGTTCGTAACGTCGCCGACCTGGCGCAGCAGGTCGATCAGCTGTTTCACGTTGCGGACGAAATCGCCGCCGGTCAGGTCCTCGTCGATCAGCACGTCCTCGAGGTCCTTGCCCGCCGCCCAGGCGTGGGCCAGCGGGGTGAACCCGGCGTCGGGCCGGCGGGTCTCGGGCAGGCCCGCTTCGTCCTCGACCACGTTGAGGTCCCGCCAGATCCGGTCGATCTCCGCCACCCGGTCCCGCACCATCCGGTTGGGGTAGCGCACCCGCTGCGCCGAGCCCTGGTCCGGCCCCCGTGACTCGTAGGAGAACACCGAGCAGACGGCGGCCAGCGACGGCCCGTCCAGCCCGTCGAGAAGCCCTTCCCGCAGGCACTCCGCCAGCAACAGGTCGGTCTCGCTGTAGAGACGGGTCAGCATCCCGCCGCCGTCGGTGAGCTGCCACCCGTCGACGTACCCCCATGACTCGAGGACCCGCAGCACCCGGTCGAACTGGCGGGCCAGGCTTTCGGTCCGTCCCCGGATGCGGCGCTCGAGCCGCTCGACGTCGCGGGCGAGCCGTTCGGCCCGTTCGGCGTAGCGCAGGTGGGTGGTCAGGTCCGGGCAGCCGGCCACCGGATGGCGACGGGGATCGTCGCTCCCGGCAATGGCTTCGCCGTCCTCCGCTGGGGCGTCGCCGCCGCCGGCTCTGCTCCGGTCCGAGCCGTTACCGCTCCGAACCCGGACACCCCGCAGCGCCTCGGCCACGGCCCGGCGGAAGGCCGGGCTGCGGGGGGCATAGGGCCGGGGCAGCTCGATCGACCCGATGGCCCGGACGGGCCCCGCGAAGTCGGTCGGGCCGAGGCGGACCACCCCCCGGTCGGCGGACAGCACCAGCAGCTTGGTCTCGTCGCCCCGACCCCGGGTGCGCTGCAGGACGACCGCCTTGTTGCCCCGCCGGGAAATGACGTCGCCCGGCTTCAGGGCTTCGAAGCCCGCCGCCCCGCCGGACCCGCCGCCGCGGGCCGCCTGGCGGCGCCCGGCCCGGTTGCGCAGGAGGGCGCGGTACTCCTCCACGTCGCCCCGCTCGCAGGCGATGGCCTGGCGGTGGCTGGCCAGCAGCTCCGCGCTCCGTTCGAGCTGCCGCTCCAGGCGGACGATCTCCTTGTCGGCGCCGTACTGGGCGAAGGACAGGTTGAGGAGGTGGTGGGCGACGTCGGACGGGTAGCGCCGCACCAGGTTGGCGGCCATGTTGTAGGTCGGCCGGAAGGACGACCGGAGGGCGTAGGACCGGGTCGACGCCAGCGACGCCACCTGGTCGAAGGGCACGTAGGGGTTCCACAGCACGACGGCGTAGCCGAGCTCGTCGATCCCCCGCCGCCCCGCCCGGCCGGTGAGCTGGGTGTACTCCCCCGGCGTGAGGAACTCGTGCCGTTCACCGGTGAACTTCGACAGCTTCTCGATGACCACCGTGCGGGCCGGCATGTTGATGCCGAGTGACAGCGTCTCGGTGGCGAAGACGACCTTGACCAGCCCGGTGGCGAACGCCTCCTCCACCGCTTCCTTCATGGGCGGCACCATGCCGGCGTGGTGGGCGGCGAAGCCCGCTTCCAGGCCGGCGAGCCAGCTCCCGTAGCCGAGCAGGTCGAGGTCGGCGTCGGACAGGCTCTCGACGTGGCGCTCGGCGATGGCCCGGATCTGCTCCCGGTCCTCCGGCGTGGTGAGGCGCAGCCCGGCGGCCAGGCAGGCGTCGACGGCCTGGTCGCAGCCCGCCCGGCTGAAGATGAAGTAGATGGCGGGCAGCATCCCCTCGTCGTCGAGGCGGTCGACGGTCTCGATCCGGCGGGGGGTGTACAACCGCCCCCGGGGCCGGCCCCGGACCATCGGGCCGCCCTTCCGGCTCGACCGCGAGTCGAGCCGTGACGCCTCGGGATTCGGCCGTAATTCCAAAGAGCTGTCCCGTGCGGCGGGCGCCGCCGAGATCGGGGGGACACCCCCCGTCCCCCGGGCCGCCGTCTCGGCTTCGACGAAGGTCGCCAGCATGTGGACCTCCTCCGCCTCCTTGTCGCCGACCAGGTACAGGTGGCGCAGCCGGACGGGCCGCCGCTCCTCGATGATGGCCTCGGTCTCGCCGCGGACGGTCTGGATCCAGTCGGCGAACTCCTCGGCGTTGGACACCGTGGCCGACAGGCAGACGAGGTCGACCTCGGGCGCGAGGTGGATGATGACCTCCTCCCAGACCGCCCCCCGGTAGGGGTTCTGGAGGTAGTGGACCTCGTCGAGGACGACGTAGCGCAGCCCCTCCAGCGTCGGCGAGGCGGCGTAGATCATGTTCCGCAGGACCTCGGTCGTCATCACCACCACCGGCGCCTCGCCGTTGACGGAGTTGTCGCCGGTGAGGAGCCCCACCCGGTCGGCGCCGTGGGCCCGGACGAGATCGTTGTACTTCTGGTTGGAGAGGGCTTTGAGCGGCGTGGTGTAGAAGACCTTCCGCCCAACGGCGAGCGCCTTCTCCACCGCGTACTCCGCCACCACCGTCTTGCCCGAGCCGGTCGGGGCGGCCACCAGCACGGAGCGGCCGGCGTCGAGCGCATCAAGGGCCCGGGCCTGGAAGTCGTCGAGCGGAAACCCTCGCGATTCGACGAAGGCCGCCCGGGGCGAGGTCAACGCTTGAGCAGCCGCCCGAGGACGATGGAGACCTCGTAGAGGAGATACATCGGGATCGCCATCGCGAAGAGCGAGATCGGGTCCTGGCTGGGGGTGATCACGGCGGCGAAGATCACGATGCCGAGGAAGGCGTACTTGCGGATCTTGCGCAACTGGGCGGTGGTGATGATCCGGGCCAGCAGCAGGAACATCATCACGATCGGGAATTCGAAGCTGACCCCGAAGGCCAGGATCATCAAAAAGACCAGCGTGAGGTAGCTGCCGGCGCTGAGCAGCGGATCGAGGTCCTTCCCGCCGACCCCGAGGAGGAAGTTGAGGGCCTTGGGGAACGTGACGACCGCCACCAGCGAGCCGCCGACGAAGAGGACCACCGACGAGGCCACGAAGGGGATGGCGTACCGCTTCTCCTTCGGGTTGAGCCCGGGGGTGATGAAGCGCCACAGGTGGAAGAAGACGACCGGCGAGGCAAGGACGAAGCCGCCGTAGGCCGCCACCTTGATCCGGGTCATAAACGCTTCGAGGGGCTGGGTGAAGATGAGCCCCTTCCCGGTGGCGTCGCGGTAGGGCTGGACCATCAGGTGGATGATGGGCGAGAAGAAGATGAAGCAGATGACCGCCCCGACGGCGATGGCCATCATCGACCAGATGATGCGGTCCCGCAGCTCGCGCAGGTGGTCGACCACCGACATCGTGCCGCCGGAATCAGCCTTCTTCTTCTCCTCTTTCTCCGCTGCCTTCCGGGCCACGTGGGCCTACCCGGCGTCGGGGTCGGGCGCCGAAGACTCGGACTCAGTCGTGCCGGGAGCCGTGCCGTTGCCCGGCGTGTTGTCGCCGGCCGTGGGAGCCCCGCCCGCCACGGGAGGCTCGACGGGGGCGTAGTGCCCGAACGTCCCGGGCGGTGCGGCCGCCTCCCCCTCGTTCGGCTGGGGGTCCTGGATCGTGGCCGACCGCGGGATGTTGCCCCCGCTGATGTTCGTCGGAGCGGGCCCGACGGGCCCGTTCTGGATGATCGGCCCGGTGATAGCCCCGGTGATGGGCTCCATGACGTCGCGGACCTGCGTCTGCATCGACTCCTGGAACTTGCGGAACTCCCGGTAGGCGCGCCCGACCTGCTTCCCCATCTCCGGCAGCTTGTCGGGGCCGAAGACCAGCAAGGCGACGACGAAGATGGCTACAAGTTCGAACGGGCCGAGATTGAACATCGCTTCCTTCCACACTAACCGCCGTAAATGCTACCGCCTCCTCTCCCGGCATCCCGTGCGGGGTGTCGGGGGAGGAGGCGGCGGGGCCTTACAGCTGGTTCGGAAGGACGGTGGGCCCTGGATGGGGCCCGACCCGGAAAACTACTGCTCGACGTCGGAGGTCCGCTCGGCCAGCTGCTCGAACCAGGTCTCGTCCTGGAGCATCAGGTGGAAGTCGAGCAGGTCGTCGTAGGAGACGGGGGCGCCGGTCGGGCGGGCTTCCCACAGCTCGGCCGGGAGGTGCCAGACGTCCATCTTGACGCCGGAGCTGGCCAAGAGGTCGACGATGCGGGAGTCGGCCGACTTCGTCACCCTGAGACCACAGCTCGGGCAGCGGAAGCAGTAAGACCCCTTGTTGTCGTTGGCGCACACCCGCACCACGACGTCAGAAGCCTTCAGGCGCACATCCCCGCATGACGGGCAGGTCGCTCGGATGGTGGTCATTCCTCGTCCTCCTTGGCCCCTTTGAGTCATGCCCAACCCATCGGCGCAATCCGCTCGGGGCTTGAGTGCTCATCCCAAGAACGTCGATCGAGCACTCTCATGACGCCCCCCTGCACAGCCGATACCTCCGAGTGTCGACGGGCTCCTGGACGCAAATGACCGACAATGGCTTCGCCAGTATCGTGCGCTCCCTCGCTGAAGGGGTGGACCCCGGGAGGGTCCTGCGCGTCGTCGCCGAGGAGGCGTTGGCTCGCACGGCAACCTCCCATCTGTTGTTGACTGCGATGTTAGAGGGGCAGATGACCCCTCTTGTGGCAATCGGCTCGGCGCAGGGTGTGCTGCTGGAGGCGGCCGGGGAGGCCTTCTCCTCCGGACAGGCCGCCCGGCGGTCGGATCCGGGCGCCGGCCTGGCCGTGCTGGCCGTTCCGGTCCGGCACCGGGGAAGGGTGATCGCCGCGCTGGCGGTGGCCGGCGCCAAGGCCGGAACGGCGGAGCTCGAGGGCCTGGCCCTGGCCGCCGACTGCGCCGCGCTGGCCCTGGCGGCCCGCCCCGCACGGGGCCTGCTGGCCGGCGCCCCGGACGCAGTGACTGCCGGCCTCCTCACCGAGGGGTTGTCGGCCCTGGCCACCGCCCGGACCATCGCCGAGGTGCTGGATCGCGCCCTCGATCTGGCCGCGGCCGCCTTCGGGGCCCGGGCGGGGTTCGTCTGCCTGCCGACCGGGCCGGGCGACCTCGAAGTCGCGGCCTGGCGGGGCCTGGACCGGGGCCGGCTCGGGGCGGCCGGGCGCCATCCGGGCTTCGGCCGGCTGGTCTCGGGCAACGGGGTGGCGGTCGTGCCTCCCACCGACCCCGTCGTGGCCCAGCTCAGCGTCGGGGCCGAGTTCGCCGTCTGCCTCCCCCTGGTCGACGGCGGGCCGGGAGCCCTCGTCCTCCTGGTCACCGAGGAACCCGACGTCGCCGGGCGGCGGGCGCTGGCGGCGCTGCGGCTCTCGGTGGCCGCCGCCCTGGCGGCCGTCCGCTCGGCGGCGGCGGCCGAGATCGCCGACGGGCGGCTGTCGGCCCTCGTCCACCTCCTGCCCGACCCGGTGGTGCTC
>JAUZEX010000580.1 GCA_030838815.1 Actinomycetota bacterium | reverse complement strand
GGCGGCGGCTACCTGGCCATGTCGGGCAGCCCCACCGCCCCCGACGCCGTCCTCGCCCTCCCCACGGCCAAGGTGGCGCTCATGGGCCCGGCGGCGGCCGTCAACGCCATCCACTACAACCGCATCGTGGCCATCGACGACGAGGCCGAGCGCGCCGCCTGGGTCGAGGAGCAGCGGGCCGCCTACGAGGCCGACATCGACGTGTTCAAGATCGCCTCGGAGAACGCCTTCGAGGCCGTCGTCCCCGTCGCCCGCCTCCGCCACGAGCTGATCGCCCGCTTCTCCGCCTACCGCCGCCGCCCCGCCGCCCCGGCCGAGCGCCGCAACGGGGTCTACCCCGTCTGAGCCGACGCCGCGGCGGTGGCCCGGGTCACCGCATGGCAGGAGCAACTGCACTCGATCCGGGGGCGGTGGTCGTTGCTGTCCTGGAGCACGAAGCAGCATCGACCGTGGTGCCCGGTCTCACACCAGCCAGAACTCAACTGTCGCTTCATGTCCTGCATCCTGCCCGCCCCGACCGCCCCCGTGGTGGACCCGCGGATCGACGGAGCCCGCTCGGGGTAGCTCTGAGGCGGGCCTACGCTGGCGGCGGCGGTCCGGCTGAATGGAGGAGGGCCGGTGTACTACGACTCCTACTGGGAATCGCTCAAGTTCACCCCTGCTGAACGGGATGCCTGGCGGGCGAGCTTTCCCCCCGCCGGGCCGGGGGAGTTCGAGCTCGCACCGCGCACGGCTCGGCGCTGGGCCGACGCCGGGTTCGGCCCGGAGCGGGCTCGTTCCACCTTCGAGGCCGCCGGCGTGGATCACTCCGACGCCCGGCGCTGGAAATGGACCGACCCCGCCACCGCCATCCTGTGGATGAACAGGCGGTTCGGGCCGGAAGAGGGTGGGGAGTGGGCGCCCTACTTCAGCCTGGATCAGGCCCTGGGCTGGCGGGCGCACGGGTTCTCCCCGGTCGACGCCAAACGCTGGTCCGACATCGTCGGGGTGGACCAGGCGGATCAAGCCCGGTGGTGGGCGCTGGCCGGCTTCGACCTCGAGACGGCCGCCGAGGCGATTCGGGACGGAATCCCTCTCGAAGTGGCGCGCCTCAGCCGCGTATCGCCCGACGCCCCCCTGGGGAAGGAGAACGGCGGTGTGCACCGGGGCCCGGGGTAGGGCGGGATGAACCTCAGACGACCTTTTTGACCGTGGCCGCGACCTTGCCCAGGGCGCGGCCGGTCACCCGGGCGGCCTTGCCCGTCACGGTGTCGGGGGACGGGGACTTCACGACCCGGGCCGTGGTGGTGTCGATGACCACAGCCGTCGGCGCCGCCTTGCGGAAGGATTCCAGGGCGTTCACGCACGACACTTTGCGGGTGTAGGCGTCGCTCTCGGCCAGCACCCGGCCCTGACTCGACAGGACCCACCGGAACTCGCCCGCTCTGGGCGAAAGGATCTCGAACTTCGCGGCCATGACCAACTCCTACTCCGTCGCGCCACTGTTGGCTGTCCCCCAGGAACTTCCCGCTCCGGGCCTTGATCTAACGCCGCGCCAGGGTCGGGATCACGCCGGCCAGTTCCAGGATGCGGGCCGGCGGCAGGTGCTGTTCGGTGATGCGGACGCCGAGGTCGGCGAGGGCGTCCTCGATGGCGTTGCAGAGGGCGGCGGGGGCGCCGATCGCCCCGCCCTCGCCGACGCCCCGGTAGTTGGCGAAGACCTCGGACGGAGTCTCGACGTGGTGGATCTCGATGTCGGGGATCTCCATGGCCGTCGGGATCAGGTAGTCCATGAACGTCCCGGCCTGGAACTGGCCCTGGTCGTCGTAGGTCGACTTCTCGTACAGCACCGCGCCGATGCCCTGGGCGACCCCGCCCCGGATCTGCCCGTCGACCACGGCCGGGTTGATGATCTCGCCGCAGTCCTCGACGACGACGTAGCGGGGGATCTTGACCAGGCCGGTCTCGAGGTCGATCTCGACGAAGCAGACGTGGGTCGCCCCCGACCAGCCGCCGGCGCCGCCGTCGAAGAGCTCCGACACCCGGATCGCCTCGTCGCCCTTGGCCGCCCCCCGGATGTCGCCGCCAACCTTGCGGGCCGCATCGGCGACGTCGGCCAGGGTGACGGCGATGGACGGGGTGCCGGCCACGTGGATGCGCCCGTCCTCGACCACGACGACGGACGGCGCGGCCTAGAGGAGGTCGGCGGCGAGATCGACGATCCGGTCCCGCAGGCCCTTGGTGGCCAGCAGTACGGCGCCGCTGGCGAGGGTGGCGGCCCGGCTCCCGGCCGTGCCGACCAGCCCGAAGGGAGCGGTGCGGGTGTTCCCGTAGCTGACCCGCACGACCTCCATCGGCACGCCGAGCTGGTCGGCGGCCAGCTGGGCCAGCGTCGTCTCGTGGCTCTGCCCGTGGGTGACCTGCTGGGTGTGGAGGGTGACGGTCCCGTCCGCCTCGAGGACGGCGTTGATCGGCTCGCGGTCGACCATGGCCGAGAAGCCGGGGCCGACGTTGTCCATGTAGCCGGGCGGGCCGGGGGCGGCCTCGATGTACGTGGCGAAGCCCATCCCGATCCGCCGTCCCGACGCCAAGGCCTCGGCCTTCGTCTTCTCCCAGTCGTCAGCGCCGGTGACCTCCATCGCAGTCTCGAAGACCCGCCTGGCCGACATCCGCACGTCGAGCGCCGGGCCGGTGATCATCGCCGCCGGCAGTTCCTCGTCGCTGATGAGGTTGCGGCGCCGGATGTCGGCCCGGGACAGGCCGAGCTCCCGGGCGACGACGTCGAGCATCCGCTCCCGGACGAAGGTCTCGATCTCCCACGGCCCCCGGTACGGGAGGTAGGTCGCCTTGTTGGAGGTGAGGATCCGGGTGTGGAACTCGAGGGCGGGAACGCGGTAGGGGCCGGGGAACATGGTGCGGGCGAGGCGGGCGGCGATGATGGCGCCCCCGTAGGGAAAGCCGGGGTAGGCGCCGCTGTCGATCGTGAGCCGGGCCCGCATCCCGAGGATGGTGCCGTCGTGGCGGACGGCGACGGCCAGGTCGACGCTCTCCTCCCGGGCCTGGGAGCCCACGGTGAGGTGCTCGTTGCGGTCCTCGATCCACTTCACCGACCGGCCGAGCTCGAGGGCGGCGGCGCAGACGGCGACGTCCTCCCGGTGGACGGCCGTCTTGGCTCCGAAGGCACCGCCGACGTCGCCGGCCTGCGCCGCCGGCAGCGCCTTCGGATCCCGCCCCATCAGACCGACGAAGGCCCCGTTCATGGCCTTGGTCCGCTCGACGTTGGTGAGGTTCTGCCTGAGCATCGCCGGGGCCATCTCCTTGAGGGCGGCGACCATGGCCGGCGTCGCTTTCAGGTAGTCGGCCATGCCCTTGAAGATCGCCCTGGTGTGGTCCCGCTGCGCGACCATCTGTCCCACCACCCGGCGGAGCGGGCGCCGACCGGTGAGGAGCGCGATGGACCACTTGACCATGTGGGCCGACTGGGTGGAGGCGTGGATCGTCATCTCCCCGGACGCCGGGTCGATCTCGGCCACGATCCCCCGGGCCTCCATCGGCTGGTTGGAGTGGCGGTGCTGGTCGAAGGTGTCGACGATGACACGGTCGGCCCCGGCGAAGGCGCCGTCGACGTCGCCCCAGCGCTCGCTGGCCTTGTAGTGCACGTTGGTCTTCGACTTCGGCCACACCACGGCCCGGTCGGCGTCGAGGGCCTGCTCGACGGTGGCGATCCCGGGCAGCGGCCGGTAGTCGACCTCGATCAGCTCGCAGGCGTCCTCGGCCAGGCGGCGGGAGTCGGCCACCACGATGGCGACCGGGTCGCCGACGTGGCGCACCCGGTCGACGGCCAGCGCCCAGAAGGTGGGCTGATAGAAGCGGGGAAAGTTGAACGTGCCGAAGAACGGATAGGTCCGGGTCTTCAGATCCTCGCCGGTGAGCACGAGATGCACACCGGGCAGCGCCCGGGCCGCGGCCGGCTCGATCGAGCGGATCTCGGCGTGGGGGTAGGAGCTGCGGAGGAAGGCGGCATGGAGCATGCCGGGCACCGTCACGTCGTCGACGTAGCGGCCCGCTCCAGCCAGGAGCCGCTTGTCCTCCACCCGGTTGACCCGGGCGCCGACGTACTTGCCCATCAGGGATTCACGCATTGCGGGCCTCCGCCAGGGCGATGACGGCGTTCTCCAGGCCGTCGACGATGCTCTGGTAACCGGTGCAGCGGCACAAATTCCCCGACAGCTCCTCCCGGATCTCGTCCCGGGTCGGACCCGTGTCCCTGTCCTCGCCCAGCAGGCAGTGGGCGGTCATGAGGAATCCCGGGGCGCAGAAGGCGCACTGGAAGGAGTGGGCGTCGGCCATCGCCTGCTGCAACGGTCCGAGGGTGCCGTCGTCGTCGCACAGCGACTCGACCGTCTCCACCGCGCCGCCGTCGGCCTGGAGGGCCAGCATCAGGCAGGAGCGCACCGCTTTGCCGTCGAGGGCCACGGTGCAGGCGCCGCACACGCCGTGTTCGCAGGCGAGGTGCGTGCCGGTCAGGCCGAGGTCCTCCCGGAGGATCTCGGCCAGCGTCCGGCGGCTCTCCACGACGAGGTCGATGCGGTTCCCGTTGACGGTCATCGAGAGCCGGTGCTTGTCGGCGCCGGGGGTCGACGCAGAAGGGGTCACGCCCCACCTCCCGTCGCCCGTCCGGCCGCCTCGGCCAGGCACCGGCGGGTGAGGACTCCGGCGACGTGGGCCCGGTAGGCGGCGGTGGCGTGGTTGTCGCCGGGCGGTTCGATGGCCTTGGCCACGACGTCGGCGGCTTCGGCGAACAGGGCCGGGTCGGGGTGCTCCCCGACGAGGACCTGCTCCGCCTCGGTCACCCGGACCGGCGTGGCGCCGGCCCCGAAGAACGACAGCGCGGCCCGTTCGATGCGCCCGCCGTCGCCCACTCCGACGACGGCGGCCAGGCCGACGAGGGCGTAGTCGCCGTGGCGGCGGCTGACCTCGGCCACCGATCCCCCCGTCGAGGTTGGCCAGGGCGGGAAGCGCACGGCGGTCAGGAGCTCCGTCTCGTCGAGGGCCGAGGTCAGGTAGCCGAGGAAGAAGTCGGCGGCGGGGATGGCCCGCTCGCCGGCGGCGGAGCGGACGACCAGCTCGGCGTCGGTGGCGAGCGCCACGGCCGGCAGCTCGGCGGCGGGGTCGGCGTGGGCCAGGCTCCCGCACACCGTCCCCCGGTTGCGGATGGCCCGGTGGCCGATGTGGGGCATGGCGGCGGCGACGAGGGGGGCGGCCCGGCCCGTCACGGGCGACAGCTCGACGTCGGCGTGGCGGACGGCGGCGCCGACCGTGAACCCGGCGGGATCGTTGTCGACGGCGGAGAGGGCGTCGATTCGGCCGATGTCGACCAGGTGCTCGGGATGGCTCAGCCGCAGGGCCAGGAGCGGAACGAGGCTCTGGCCCCCGGCCAGGACCTTGGCATCGGAGCCGTACTGGGCCAGTAGCCCGACCGCCTCCTCGACGGTCGTCGGTCGGTGGTAGCAGAAGGCAGGCATCTTCACGTCGGCAGGTCCCCCTCGCCCGATGAAACGCCTGGTGAAGGTACCGCGCCGCCCCCGGTCGGGACCGGGTCGGGGGAGTCCTGGCCACGCCTCGGGGCGCGCGGAGCCGACCGCCGGCTGAAGGGCACCGTTCCCGGAGAGTGACAAAAATCTGTCCGTTGGGTAGCAGGAGGGTGAACGGACGGAACGCGAGGAGGCGATGATGGGGGAGGACAAACGTCACGTCCTGATGCCGACGGACGTGTCGACCCGGGTCGGCTTCTTCGACCGCTTCGCTGGATTCGCCTCCGACTTGGCCGGCCGCGCCGCCTTCTTCGCCTTCTGCGTGCTCCTCATCGTCGTCTGGGCGCCCAGCATCCTCGCCCTGCGCGACGTCGACACGTGGCAGTTGATCATCAACACCGCCACGACGATCATCACGTTCCTGCTCGTGGCGCTGCTCCAGAACACCCAGACCCGAGCCGACGCCGCCGTCCAGCACAAGCTGAACGCGATCGCCGACGCCCTCTCGGACGTGATGGGTCACTTCGCGCAGGACAATCCCCAGCTGCGGGAGGACCTCGACGAACTGCGCTCCGCCGTGGGCCTCGAGAAGCGCGAGAGCGCCTGATCCGGGCCGGCTGACAGGAAGGTTCCCGTGATCCGAACGACGGCCGACGAGGCGCTGCTCGCCCTCGCGCGCATGGTGATGGACGCCTCCGTCCGCTCAGCCGACGACCTCGGCGGACTCTCGCCCGTCCAGCTACGGGCGCTGACGGCGCTCGGTGCCGCCGGGTCGGCCAACCTCGGCAGCCTCGCCGACGAGATGGGCGGAACCGTCTCGACGGCGAGCCGTCTCGTCGACCGGCTGATCACGGCCGGCTGGGTGGATCGGGCACCCTCGAGGCGCAACGGACGCGAGATCAGCCTGAGCCTCACCGACGCCGGGCGCTCTCTGCTGCGCACGTACGACGACCATAGGCTGCTCCAGCTGCGGAACCGCCTCGAGCGCGT
>JAUZEX010000579.1 GCA_030838815.1 Actinomycetota bacterium | reverse complement strand
CCGAGGAGCCAGGCCGGCGTCGCCGAGGCCCTCGCCGGAGGGCGGGCCGGCGCCGTCATGGCGTCGCCGCCCGCAATCACGAGCGCGGGCACCGCTCCGACCAGCACCGGCTCGGGGGCGGCGCCCGTCCGCACCGCCCGGCCGACCAGCTTGAAGACGAGGAACACCACCAGGCCGATCACCACCAGCCCGACGGCGGCCGACACGAGGTAGCCGACCACCGGGTGCTTGTCCTGCGTGAAGTCGTACCCGTTGAAGAGGGCGTTGTGCCAGAAGCCGGCGTAGTGGCGCAGCCCGGACGGCACGGCGTCGAGGTGGTACCGGGCCAGGTCGAGGTTGGCTGGGGCGTCCTCTCCGAAGGCGCCACCGGGGGCGAGCAGGCCGAGCGGCGTGAGCACCGCCATCACCCCGAGGCCGATCAGCCCCCAGCGCCAGCCGAGCCGCTTCGGGGCCTCCTCCGCCACCCAGTCCGGCGTCATCGGCTGGTTGATCTGGAGGACGGGCTGGTTGGCCTTCTGCAGATAGCTGATCACGCCGGCGGTGAGGACGGCCTCCACCACGCCGGCCACCAGCAGGTGGGCGAAGGCCATGGCCGGGATGGTCTGGGCGAGATGGAAGGGGGCGTAGAGGGGCGTGCCGTCGGCGGTGTGGAAGAGCCTTGGCTGCAGCCCGAACTCGACCGCGGTGCACAGGGCGGCGGCGTTGAGCCCGACGTAGGCGCCGATCGCCGCCCCCAAGGGCCGGCGGGGGCTGGTCAGCGGATGGTTGCGGTGGACCATGGCCCGGTAGACGCCGTAGCCCACGAACGGCATGACGAAGGCCATGTTGAAGACGTTGGCCCCGTAGGCCAGGACCCCGCCGTCGCCGAAGAAGAGTGCCTGGATGAGCAGCGCGATGCTGACCGCGATGACCGCCGCCCACGGCCCGAGCAGGACGGCGATGAGCACGCCGCCCACGGCGTGGGCGGTCGTGCCGTCGGGGATCGGCACGTTGAACATCATGACCAGGAAGCTGTAGGCGGCGCCGATGGCGACGAGCGGCACGTAGCGGCTCTTCACCACCTTCTTGACCCGCCGCCCGGCGGTCACCCACACCGGGATCGATGCGCCGTAGAACACGGCACAGGTGGACGGGCTGAGGTAGCCGTCGGGGATGTGCACCGGGCCCACCTCCTCCCCGCCTGGCGCGGCCGATTCGCAGACGCAAGCTGGACGGTAATGCAGCCTAGATGCAATAAGCCGCTAACGGAAACCGCCTAGGGCGTCGCGCAATCCGGCGAGACGTTCCGGGTCGACCCGGAACCAGGCCCACTTGCCCCGCTTTTCCCGGGTGAGGAGGCCGGCGTCGGTCAGCACGGAGAGGTGGTGGCTCACGGTGGGCTGCGACCGCCCGATCGGGTCGACGAGTTCGCAGGCGCAGGCCTCCCCGGCCGGGGCGTTGGCCACCATCGACAGGAGCCGCAGCCGGGCCGGGTCGGCCAGCACCTTGAAGGCGGCGGCCAGGTCCTCGGCCTCCGCCTCGGTCAACGAGCCGGTGAGGAGCGGCCCGCAGCAGGCCTCAATCGGTTTGACCTCCACGGCCTGGCTCCTCCCACATATTGACAGCCATCGATTCATGCGCGACGGTGCGATCATACATCGATGCACATCGATATATGAGAGGGGCGGTATGTCCAGGGTGCAGTTGGCGCTCAACGTCACGGACCTCGACCGGGCGGTCGAGTTCTACTCCAAGTTGTTCGGCACCGAGCCGGCCAAGCGCCATCCCGGCTACGCCAACTTCGCCGTCGCCGACCCGCCGCTGAAGCTCGTGCTGCTCGAAGGCCCCACCGCCGGCGGCACGCTCAACCACCTCGGCGTCGAGGTGTTCTCGGCCGAGGAGGTCCGGGCTACGGGCGACCGGCTGGCCGCCGCCGGTCTGGCCACCGCGCCGGAGGACGGCGTGACCTGCTGCTATGCCGTCCAGGACAAGGTGTGGGTCGATGACCCCGATGGCGCTCCGTGGGAGATCTATACCGTCCTCGCCGATGCCGCCATCCCCCAGGGCGGGTTGGTGCGGACCGTCGATCCCTCGTGCTCCTGCGGCCTGCCCGAGGGCCCGGTCGCACCGTCGTGACGCAGGAGTCGGCGCTGGCCCGGGGAGTGGTCGCCGAGGCGGTGGGAACGGCCCTCCTGGTGGCGATCGTCGTCGGGTCGGGGATCTTCGCGGCGCGGCTCTCGCCCGGCGATCGGGGCCTGCAACTGCTGGAGAACTCCACGGCCACCGCCTTCGGCCTGATGGCTCTGATCCTGGCCTTCGGAAAGGTCTCCGGCGCCCACTTCAACCCGGTGGTGACGCTGGCCGACCGCCTGCTGGGCGGCATCGGCACCCGCCGGGCGCTGGCCTACGGGGGAGCCCAGGTGGCGGGCGGGTGCGTCGGGGCGATCGTCGCCAACCTGATGTTCGACCTGCCGGCCGTCGAGGTGGCCACCACAGCCCGCACCGGGTCGGGGCTCTGGCTCGGCGAGGTGGTGGCCACCTTCGGCCTCCTCACCGTCATCCTGGGGGTCGTCCGTTCCGGCCGGGCCGGCGCCGCTCCGTTCGCCGTCGGCGCCTACATCGGCGCCGCCTACTGGTTCACCTCCTCGACCAGCTTCGCCAACCCGGCCGTCACCGTGGCCCGGACGCTCAGCGATACCTTCGCCGGCATCAGGCCCGCGTCCGTCCCGCTGTTCGTCGCCGCCCAGTGCGCCGGGGCGCTGGCCGCGGTGGGCCTCGCCCGGTTCCTCCACCCGGATCTTCCCGCTGCCGCCGACCAGATCGTCGTCCCCCACGACGAACGCTGAGCGAGGAGCCC
>JAUZEX010000569.1 GCA_030838815.1 Actinomycetota bacterium | reverse complement strand
AGTAGTCGGCCATCAGCGAGAAGCTCGGGACGCTGGCCGCCTCGCCGGCGACGCCGCCGAGGAGCTGCGGTGCCCCCAGCGTGAAGATGTTGCGCGCTCCGGCCATCACCATGGAGCAGACGCCGGCCGCGGCCGTGCCGAGGGCCATGAGCGGGATACGCCGGTGGCGGTCGGCGTACCAGCCCATCCCGATGACGGCGAAGGTGAGGAAGAAGCCGATCACCGAGCGGAGGCTGATGATCGACTGGATGTTGATGTGGAGGTCCTGGAGGATGGACGGCCCGGCGTAGCTGGCGGCCTGGGCGGTGACGCCGGTCAGCAGCCCGGCGAACACCGACACCGCCATGGGCCGCGTGCCGTAGGGCGTGTGGCGCAGGTCGGTCCAGTTCTTGGTGAACGCCCGCAGTCCCCGGCGGCCGGCGCCGGGGTCGGGGATGGCGGCGGTGACCGCCGGCGGACCGTCCGGTCGTTCCACGACGGGGGCCGTCACGACATCCTCCCGTCGGGGCGGTTGGCGGTGGCGTTGAACTCATCTTCGGATCGCTTGCCGGCGGCGCCGATGGCCGCGGCCTCCTTGGCCTCGCGGGGTTCTTCCGTCCGACCGAAGATCCGGATGCCCCGGCCCTGGTAGAGACCGGAGGCGAGGCTGAAGCGGGCGTGGGGCGGCAGGGCGCCGAGGCCGCTGTTGCCCGACGCCTCGGCCAGCGGGATGAGCCGCCGTTCGAGGGCGTCGGGGTCGTAGTCGGCGAACAGGCTGGGCACGACCATCTGGCGCCGCTGGGCCACGATCCGCAGGCAGGCGTCACGCAGCTTGGCCACCAGCGAGACCAGCCCGCCGGGCGAGACGTAGAGGAGCAGCAGCGTTCCGCCGGAGCCGACGATCCCGGCGAAGAGCGCCGAGTGGATGAAGTACCGGCTGACGTTGAAGTAGAAGGAGCCGAGCAGAGCGCCGTTGACGGAGCCGATCCCGCCCAGGACGGCCAGCACGAAGATGTCGATGCTGGCGGTGGCGGCGAAGCTGTCGGCGTTGAGACCCCGCTGCTGGTGGGCGAAGATCGCCCCGGCGAAGCCGGCCAGCGCCCCGGAGAAGGCGAAGGCGGCCAGGCGCATGCGGACGGCGCCGATGCCGAAGGCGGCGACGTTCTGCTCGCTCTCCCGGAGGGCGATGAGGACCCGCCCGAAGCGACTCTTGCGCACGTTGACGACCACGACGATCGAGGCCACCAGCGCCGCCACGCACAGGAAGTACATCGACCGCTCGTCGCCGAAGTCGAAGAAGAACAGCGTCGGCCGCTCGATCGCCCGGGGCAGGAGCCAACTGAAGTACCGGGGCTCGAACAGCAGCGAGCGCACCGCCACGGCGAAGGCGAAGGTGGTCACGGCCAGGAACAGCCCCTTGATTCGCAGCGCCGGCAGCCCGACGACGACGGCGAAGGCGGCGGTGAAGGCCGTGGCCAGCGGCAGCGCCAGCCAGAACGTCATGCCCACCCTGGCGGTGAGCGCCCCGGCCACCACCGCCCCCACGGCCACGAAGGCGAACTGGCCGAGGCTGACCTGGCCCGCCCAGCCGGTGAGGACCACGAGCGACAGGGCGACGATGGCGTTCAGGGCGATGATGCCGCCGAGGTTCGTCTGTCCCGTCGAGGTGACGAAGGGGTAGATCCCGACCACGAGGAGCCCGACGACGATGAGCACCCGCCGGGTCAGACGGACCGCCGGGACCGTGAGCAGCTCCTTGGGGATCGGGCGCTGCTCCTCGCTGGCCTGCCACGCGGAAGCCACCTCGTCGCCGCCCCGCAGGCCTTTGCGCTGCTGGACGAGCAGCCCGGCGGCGATGAGGACGAGGAGGCCGAAGTCGACCAGCGCCTTGTCCTTGTCGAGGGAGAACTGGGTCGCCTGCGTGACGACGGAGATGGCGACGGCGGCGGCCACCGTGGTGGGCAGGCTCCGCATCCGGCCGACGACGGCGGCGGCCAGCGCCGGCAGCAGCACGCCGGGAGCGAACCCGGCCGCCGCCCCCGGTTGGGTGAGGGCGCCGGTGAGGGTGACGCTGGCTCCGGCCAGCAGGCCGGCCAGACCCCACACCAGGGTGGAGAGGCGGCCGACGCTGATGCCGAGGAGGGCGGCCCGCTCGGTGTTCTCGGCCATGGCCCGCACCGCCACGCCGGAGCGGGTGAAGCGGAAGAAGGCCGCCAGGCCCAGGAGGAGCAGGATCGCCACTTCGATCGAGAAGACCTCGGGGAACCCGAAGCGGGCGCCGTAGCCGCCGACGGTGAAGTGGAACCCGCCGAAGGGCAGCTGGTCGCGGATCGGCTTCGTCCCCAGCGTCTCGGTGATCGAAAGGGAGCCGACCTTGGGGAAGAACGGCAGCTTGGCCACCAGACTGGCCGACGTCTGGGACAGGAACCCCGCCACCACGATCGTGACCACAGTCAGCACCAGTCGGGGCGCCTGGAAGAACCGGCGCACCAGCGACACGTCGAGGGCCACCCCGACGAGCGCCGACAGGCCGAGCCCGAGCAGGAAGGCGACGGGGAACGGCACCCGGGTGTACTGCACGAAGTCGAAGGTCAGGATGGCGCCGGCGGCCCCGATGGCGGTCTGGGCGAAGTTGATGACCCGCAACGTGCGGTAGACGAGGATGATGCCGGCCGCGGTCAGGGCGTTGACGAGGCCGTAGACGAGGCCCCGGAACAGGATGGCGCCCGGCGTCCCCCGGCCGGCGCCGGCCGCGCCGGGGAGGAGGATCTGGGTGTAGAGGGCGATGACCATCACCGACAGCGCCCAGCCCAGGACCGCCCGCCGCGCCCCGTTCATTCCCGGTCCCCGATCACTTCGGCGCTCCCTGCTGGGGCGGAAGCGGCGCGGGCTTCACCTGACCGAGCGACAGCGTGACGTCGGTGTTGCCCTGCGGGCCTGCGGTGTGGATCTCCTCGCTGATGATGATGCCGCCCAGCTGGGGGGCGATGATGTAGCGGTAGGTGCGGGGCGGCGC
>JAUZEX010000558.1 GCA_030838815.1 Actinomycetota bacterium | reverse complement strand
CAGCAGTACCAGGCGGCGACCGAGCGGTAGGGACGAAAGGTCTCGCCGTAGGCGGTGAGCTCTTTGGGGGTCGGCATCTCCGCCAGGCCCCAGGCGCTGGCGTAGCCCTTCCGGACCCCGAGGTCGCCCACCGGCCAGACGTCGAGGCGGCCGAGCTGGAAGATCAGGAACATCTCGGCCGTCCACCGGCCGATGCCGGGCACGGCCGACAGCCGCTCGATCAGCTCCTCGTCGCCGATGTCGAAGACGTCGTCGAGGGGCAGTTCTCCGCTGGCCGCCCGTTCGGCCAGCGCCCGGATGGAGCGCATCTTGGCCGCCGACAGCCCCGCCCCCCGCAGCGCCTCCTCCGAGCAGGCCAGGACCCCTTCCGGAGTCAGGTCGGTGGCCTCTCCCCCACCCGTGGCGACGGCGACGAAACGGCCGAAGATCGTGGCCGCGGCCCGGCCGGCGAGCTGCTGGAACGTGATGCTGCGACAGAGCGACCCGAAGTGCGACAAGCCCCGTCGAGCGTCGAGCTCGCAGGGCCCGGCGGCTGCCACGAGACGGGCCAGGACCGGGTCGCGCCGGGCCAGCTCCTCGGTGGCGGCGGCCACGGCGGCGGTGAGATCGGCCGCGGACGGGCCAGCGGACGGGGCGCGACGTCGGGGCATCGCCGAACCCTATAGTCGCCGGGTCCATGGAACAGGACGCCGACGCCCGCGGTGCGTCCGCGAGGTCCTGGCCGCCGCGCCCGCCTGACGCGCAGAGACGGCAGGCGGGAGCGGCCCCTGGCTATGAAAGATCTGGTGTCGGGCGTGACAGCATGGGGAGCATGGCCCAGGCCCTCAGGTTCCCCATCCGGTTCTCGTCCGGCAACGGCATCCTCTTCCGGGGGCTGCTCATCTCGCCCTCGAACTCCTTCGTCGAGCTCGACGAGGAGTCGATCCCCGTGCGGCTCGGCTGGGCTTTCTCAGCCCAGATTCCCCGCCGCCTCGTCGCCCGGGCCGGGCCGGGGAGGCCGCCCCGGATCCCCCTCACCGCCGGAGCCCACGGCTGGAACGGCCGGTGGCTCGTCAACGGCTCGCCGCACGGGATCGTCGCCATCGCGCTCACGGAGCCCGTCCGGGCCTTCGTGGCCGGGTTCCCGGTCAAACTCCGCCACCTCGCGGTGAGCCTCGAGGACCCCGACGCCTTCCTCGCCGCCCTCGGCGCACCCCCGGCGTGAAACGAACGGGACCCGTCCGAGACCGAACAGCACGATCCCCATCCGACGACGGAGGAACGATGAGTCCGGAAGTCAACAAGACCGAAGAGGAGTGGTACCAGGAGCTCTCGCCCAGCCAGTACCAGGTGCTGCGCAAGGCGGGCACCGAGGCGCCGTTCTCCGGCAAGTACGTCCACAACCACGACGACGGCACCTACCGCTGCGCCGGCTGCGGCGCCGTACTGTTCTCGTCGGGCACCAAGTTCGACTCCGGCTCCGGCTGGCCGAGCTTCTACAAGCCCGAAGACGAGGAGAACATCGAGCGCCGGGTCGACAGGAGCCACTTCATGTCCCGCACCGAGGTCCTCTGCAAGCGCTGCGGGGGGCACCTGGGCCACGTCTTCGACGATGGGCCGAACCCCACCGGGCTGCGCTACTGCATCAACAGCCTGTCCCTCGACTTCGATCCCGACGCCGGGGAGAGCTCCACTGAGTCCTGAGCCGCCGCTCGCACCCGGCCCCTGGGGCGTCTCCGACGCCGCCCGGGGCCGGGACTACGACCGCCGCTTCGCCGACATCGCCGCCACTGGCGTCGACATGCACGGCGAGGTGACGTTCGTCGAGGCGCTCGGGGTCCGCTCGGTGCTCGACGCCGGCTGCGGCACCGGGCGGGTGGCCATCGAGCTGGCCCGCCGTGGTTTCGACGTGGTCGGCCTCGATGCCGACCCGGGGATGCTCTCGGCCGCCCGGGCCAAGGCGCCGGAGCTGGAATGGGTGTTGGCCGATCTGTCGGATTTCGAACTTTCCGAGGCGGACGGGCGGCGCCAGTTCGACGCCGTCGTGATGGCCGGCAACGTGATGATCTTCGTCGTGCCGGGCACCGAGGGCGCCGTCGTCGGACAGGTCGCCCGGCACCTTCGACCCGGTGGCCTGATGGTGGCCGGCTTCCAGGTCACTCCCGGGCGGCTGAGCGTGGAGCACTACGACGAGATGGCGGCCGCCGCCGGCCTCGAACTGGCTGAGCGCTTCGCCACCTGGGACCGCAGGCCCTGGTCCCCCGGCGGGGACTTCGCCGTCTCCGTGCACCGGCTGGGCGGGTAGCGCCTAATCAGGGGAGGCAGGTGAAGCTCCCGAGCCTCAGGGGAGGCAGGTGAAGCTCCGGCAGATTGCCTCAGGGGAGGCAGGTGAAGCTCCCTAGTGCAGGTCTCCCGCCCGAATTCGGCCCCCCGCCGTTTCCGGGCGGGACCCGCACATTTCCCGCCTTCCCGCGCATCTGGTTCGGCGGGAGTTGAGCCCGACCCACCTCGGCGGCGTTCCCCCGTACCATCCGGGGCGTCGAGGCCGCGAGGCCGACACCACACCGGAGCTCCAGTGGAACGCCGTTACTCCGAGGTGGGTCTGGCTCTTTTGACGAGCACTCGCTTCGTGATTCCCCCCGATACCACGCTGCCGTGCTCGGCCTGTCACAATTTCGACATATCTCATGGCGTTCCTGCCTCGTTGCCGCAGCCTCGGCCATGATTCCGGGGCTCCGACCCTGCGACCTGCGGCGATGCTCAGAGGTCCGCTTCCTCGGTCTGCGACGCGCCCTCACCGTCCCGGCGGGGCAGCGTGTCGAACAGCGCCGGGGGCTCGCTCCAGAGTGACGGCAACGTGCCGTCGGCGGCGGCCCGGATCGCCCGCCAGACCCGCTCTGGTGTGAGGGGCGGGTCGAGGTGACGCACGCCGAGGTGGCTCAGGGCGTCGATCACCGCGTTCTGGACGGCCGGCATCGACCCCACCGTGCCCGACTCGCCGATCCCCTTGGCGCCGAGCGGGTTGTGGGGCGTGGGCGTCTCGGTAACGGCCGTCTCGAACGACGGGAACTCCGCCGCGCTCGGCAGGCCGTAGTCGGCCAGCGTGGCCGTGAGCGGGTTGCCGTCGGCGTCGTAGACGATCGCCTCCCACAACGCCTGGCCGATCCCCTGGGCGATACCGCCGTGCTGCTGGCCCTCGACGAGGAGGGGATTCAGCACCCGTCCGCAGTCGTCGACCGCCACGTGGCGGACGGGCCGCACCAGGCCGGTCTCGGAGTCGACCTCCACCACCGCCACGTGGGCCCCGAAGGGGAACGTCGACCCGGGCTGGGCGAAGTCCTGCTCCGCCATGAGCGGCGAACCCTGCTTCTCCCCGGCCGAGGCCAGCTCGCCCCACGACAGGGCCCGGGCCGGGACGCCGGCCACGCCGAGACCGCCGCTATCGGACACGACGATGTCGCCCTCGGCCGCCTCGAGCAGCGAGGCGGCCAGGGCCCGGCCGGCGGCCAGCACGGAGTCGGCCGCCCCCGCCACCGCACTCCCGCCGATCTGCAGTGAGCGGGAGCCGCCGGTGCCACCACCGGTCGGTACCAGCGCGGTGTCGGACTGCACGTACCGCACCGCTTCCAACGGCACCCCGAGGCGGTCGGCAACCAGCATGGCGAAGGCCGTGGCATGGCCCTGACCATGGGCCGACGTGCCGGCCTTGACGGTGACGGTGCCGTCGGCATCGACCTCCACGGAACCCCACTCCTGGTTGTTGCCGCCGGCCGTGACCTCGACGTAGGCCGACAGCCCGATCCCGAGGAGGAACCGGTCGCCCCGGCGGCGGCGTTCCGCCTGCTCGGCTCGCAGCCCGTCGTAACCGGCGAGGCGCAGGGCCTCGGTCAGGGCGGCGTCGTAGTCGCCGCTGTCGTACGTGGCGCCCATCAGCGTCTTGTACGGAAACCCGTCGGGGGGAAGGAAGTTGCGCCGGCGGATCTCGGCCGGGTCGAGGCCGAGCTCGTCGGCGGCCATGTCGAGGATCCGCTCCAGGAAGGCGGTGGCCTCCGGCCGGCCGGCGCCCCGGAAGGCCCCCACGGGGGTGGTGTTGGTGGCGACGGTGGCGACGTCGTAGCCGATCCGGGGGATCGCGTACGGCCCCTGCGCCATGAG
>JAUZEX010000556.1 GCA_030838815.1 Actinomycetota bacterium | reverse complement strand
TGCCGTCGGCCGGGCGCCACCCGCCGGTGGTGAGCAGGGCCAGGCCCCGCATGGCGACGTTCTCAGCGCTGAAGCCGAGGTTGTTGAGGGCGACCTCCCCGGGAGCCGAGGCTCCGAAACGGTCGAGACCGACCACGTCGTCGGCGAAGCGTTCCCAGCCGAGGGTAGCGGCGGCCTCGACGGCCAGCGTCGGGACGCGGCGGGGGAGTGTCTCGGCCCGCTCCTCGGGCGAGTTGAGCTCGAACAGCTCCCAGCACGGCATCGACACCACCCGGGCGGAGACACCGGCGTCGATCAGCAGCTTCTGGGCCCCGACGCAGACCGACACCTCGGACCCCGTCCCGATGAGCACGACGTCGAGTTCGCCGGGCTCGTCGACGACGACGTAGGCCCCCCGGGCGACGCCGGCCTCGGCCCGCTCCGCCGTCCCCTCGAGGACGGGCAGCTTCTGGCGGGAGAGGATGAAGGCGCTCGGCCCGTCGGAGTTGATGTGGATCCGCCAGCACTGCGCCGTCTCGTTGGCGTCGGCCGGGCGGATGACCCGCAGACCCGGGATGGCCCGCAGCGAGGCGAGATGCTCGATCGGCTGGTGGGTCGGGCCGTCCTCCCCGAGGCCGACCGAGTCGTGCGACCACACGAAGGCGGTGCGGGCCTGCTCCAGGGCGGCGAGGCGGACGGAACCCCGCATGTAGTCGGAGAAGATCAGGAACGTCCCCCCGAAGGGGAGGGCGCCGCCGTGGAGGGCCATGCCGTTCATGGCCGAGCCCATGCCGTGCTCCCGCACCCCGAAGTAGATCTGGCGGCCCTTGCGGTCCTCCGGCGAGAACACGCCGAAGCCCGACAGCTTGGTGCCGGTGTTGCCGGTGAGGTCGGCGCCGCCACCGATCAGGCTGGGAACGAGGCCGGCGATGGCGCCGAGGGCGTCGGCGCAGGCGGCCCGGGTGGCGATCTGTTCGCCCGCCGGCCACGACGGCAGCTTCTGCTCCCACCCGGCCCGGCCCCGGCCGGCCAGGCAGAGCTCGTACTCCTCGGCCAGCTCCGGTTCGGCGGCCCGGAGCCGGTCCAGGCGCCCGGCCCAGGCCTCCCGCTCGGCGGCGCCCCGCCGGCCGGCCTCCCGGTAGAAGGCGGCGACGTCGTCGGGGACCCAGAAGTCCTCCGCCGGCAGGCCGAGGATCTCCTTCACCCGGGCCACCTCGTCGGCGCCGAGCGGCTCGCCGTGGGCCTTCGGGGTGTCGGTGAAGTTGGGCGACGGGTAGCCGATGTGGCTCCGCAGGATGATGAGCGTCGGCCGCTCCTCCTCGGCGATCCCCTCCCGGAGGGCCGCTTCGAGGGCATCGGTGTCCTCGGACACCTCGCCGGCGTGGATCACGTGCCACCCGTAGGCCTCGAACCGCTTCCCGGCGTCGTCGCTGAGGGCGATCTCGGTGGCGCCGTCGATCGTGATGTGGTTGTCGTCGTAGACGTAGACGAGGCGGCCGAGCTTGAGGTGCCCGGCCAGCGAACCGGCCTCGTGGCTGATGCCCTCCGAGAGGTCGCCGTCGGAGCAGATGGCGAAGATGCGGTGGTCGCACAGGTCGGCGCCGAACCGGGCCCGGAGGTTGGCTTCGGCGATGGCCATGCCGACCCCGTTGGCGAACCCCTGGCCCAGCGGGCCCGTCGTCACCTCGATGCCGGGGGTGTGGCCGTGCTCGGGGTGGCCGGCAGTGCGGGACCCCCACTGGCGGAACTGCTTGATGTCGTCGAGCTCGAGCCCGAACCCCGTCAGGTACAGCATGGAGTAGAGGAGCATCGAGGCGTGCCCGGCGGAGAGGATGAACCGGTCGCGGTCGGGCCACCCGGGTTCGGTGGCGTCGTAACGCATGATCCGGGTGTGGAGGACGTGGGCCAGCGGCGCGAGGGCCATGGCCGTCCCCGGGTGACCCGAGTTGGCCTTCTGGACCGCGTCCATCGCCAGGCCCCGGATCACGTTGATGGCCTTCGTCTCGAGGTCGTTCGCCATGAGCGGCGTTCCCTTCGTCTGGTTCGACCTGCCAGCCTACCGGCGGTCGTTTCTCGCCCTTGTCCCGTGGCTACCCGCTGCCCCGGGGTCACACACTCCCCACGGGAGGTGTTTAGGAGGTGAAGAGAGCGAGGCTGGCCGTGAAGCCGTGGAGGAAGTTGCGGGTGCCGACCGGGCCGAGTTCACCGGCGCAGAAGCACCCCGCCAGGGGGAGAGGGCCGAGGAGCTGGTCGACGACGCCGGCGTCGTGGTCCGCCTCGCCGAAGAGCCGCTGGCCCCGGCCGTTGCAGGTGAAGAGGATGGCGGCGTCGGCCTCGGCCGAGGTGAGGAGGTCGCGCAGATCCTCGTCGGCGGAGCCGGCGTCGCGGACCTGGAACTGCACCGTCCGCCCGACCGGGACGTTGTCGCCCACCGCGATGGCACCGCTGCGCTGGTCGGCGCCGACGACACCCCGCACCAGGAAGTCGCCCCGGGTGAACTCGAGCCGGGTCTCGTCCACGACGCAGCCGATCTGCAGGCCCTGCCGCATCAGCTCCCGCTCCTCGTCGTTGGCGGCGGTGGCGGTCTCCTGGAGCCGCTGGAGGGCGGACTTCCCGCCCAGCTCGAGGATGAAGTTCCGGTCCGACCGCGTGACCACGTAGGGCTTGCCCACCGGCCGGCACCCCTGAGAGACCACGGTCCGGATCTCGACGCCACCGCTGAGCACGACGCCGACGGCGCCGGAGTCGGTGATCTGTTCGTCGAGCACCAGCCGGTTGCCGCCGGGCTGCATGGCCGCCGAGGCCATCCCGCCGATGATCTGGAGCTTCGGGAGGTCCTCGTTTACGCGGTCGAGGAAGGCGTCGGCCGGGAAGGTGAACGGGTCGGCCAACAGCAGCATCGTGCCGTCGGGGTGGTCGGGCCACCCGACGAGCGACGGCCCGTCCGGCGTCGGCACGACCTCCAGGCGGACGGGCGTCAGCAACGTGGTCGGCAGCCGGGCGGCGAAGAGGGACAGGGCGGGGGAGTCCTCCACTTCGCGGCCGCCGCCGATGACCGCCCCGGCGGAGCCGCCGAGCAGCACCGTGGGGTCGAGGAGGCCCCGGACGGAGGAGACGATGTCCTCCATGGCTCCGATGTGGTGGGGCGAGGTGAACAGCATCACCAGGTCGGGCCGTTCGTCGCCGAGCCCGTCGAGCACCTGCCCGACGGCCTCCCCGACGGCCTGGCTGGGGATGGGGTGCTCCGACAGCCCCTGGGCGTACTCGCTCACGGCGCGCAGCGTACCGGGATCCGGACTACTGGTCGTAAGCCCGGTGCATGGTCTCGACATCCCAGGTCTCGAGTGTGCGCTGCTCGGCCCGCCACTGGCCCTGCCCGGAACACATCGTCGCCTGCGGGGGGAACTCGCCGCTGGCCTCCACACATTTGGCCTGGGCCGAGGCGGAGTCGGTTCGGTTGACCGGGATGTTGTCGATCTGGTCCAGCGTCTGGGGGTGGTAGAAGACGAGGGCATGACCCAGCTCGTGGGTCATCGTCGAGCCGAAGTCGACGGTGGGGGTGCACAGGCCGGGGTTGAACGCCCGGAAGGTGCTCCCGCCGCAGTTCTGCCAGTTGGTGGTGGAGTTGTCGTCGCCGGTGAACCAGTCGTTGCGGGGGGCGATCCGGATCTGGACGGCCTGCATGCCGAAGGCGGCCGGCCGGCGGTCGGGACAGACGCCGATGTTGGTGGTGAAGCCGGGGTCCCCCGCCCGCTCCAGGTACGTCTCGCCGAGCACCTCGCTGGTGTCGGTGCCCTCCAGCGCCCGGTACTGGACGACGATGTCGGCTGCGCCGTCGCCGACGCGGACGACGTCACCGCCGCGGCGGGAGGTGCGCAGCACCCCGTCCCAGCGGACGATCGCCTCGTTGAGCCGGTCTGATGCCCCGCCGGGCAGGGCGAAGGCCGGGTCGACTGCGACCGTGATCGTCTTTCCGGCCGGCCACAGGCAGCTGCTCCAGCCCAGCTTGGTGTCGGGGATCGTGCCGGCGCTGGCGGCCGATACGGGGAGGGCCAGACCGGCCAGGACCAGGAACGCGACGACCCACTTCCGGGCGGCCGATCGACGTCGAGAGGGATCCATACGATGAGCTAACGACCGGAACGTCCCGTCATGACGCGAAATGTCGGAATTTGTCGACAAAGGTGAGGTCTGCGCCGTCTGCACCGCTTGCCGTCGCCTTCCCGTTACGAACCGTTGTCCTGGACGACGATCACGTCGACCGATCCGGGCCCGTGGACACCGACGGTGAGGACGAGCTCCAGGTCGGCGGACCGGGACGGACCGCTGACCCAGACGAGGTTGGACGGCAGTTCCGGGCCCCGACGGAGCCCCTCGGCCAGGTCATCCACCATGGTGCCCTGGAAGACGACGCAGATGTGTGCGGGCGGCACGAGGCTCGTCGATCTGGGCGCCCCCGGCCCGCAGGCGATGCCCACGGATCCGCTGGCCGCGACGCCGGCCACGGCCCCCGTCACGCCCACCCCCGCCTCCGCCAGCCGCTCCCGCCAGAACACGTCATCCGGCGTGAGGACCTCCAGCCCCGCCTCGGCCAGCCGCTCCGCCACCCCCAGTTTCGCCATGACCGGATCCCCGGTCGACACGGCGACCGCCGCTCCCCCCGCCCGCTCCCGGCACAACCCCAGGAGCAGATCGAGCGCCTCGTCGACCGGCACCGGCCCGTGCGCCCTACCGCCGACCACCCCGAGGGCCTCGGCAAACCGCTCGACGAGATCGGTCGTCATCGCCGGGCCCCCCGCCAACCGGCGTTCGTTTTCCGCTGTATTCCGGTAACCGAACGCCAGAACGGGGCGGCGGCCGACCGGCCTTGAACCGGCGTTCGTTTTCCGCTGTATTCCGGCAAAGGAACGCCAGAACGGGGCGGCGCGGCCATCACCAGCCTTCCTCCTCGCGGTGAGCGAGGCGCTGGCGGAAGGACCGAGCGGCCGGGAGGGGGATGTCGCGGCCCTCCCCCCAGCCCTTGACGAGCGGGGCCCGGCGGACGAGGGCCGGCGGGGCGACCCGGCTCAGGCGGCGGGCGGCGGCGGCGCTCAGGCGGTAGCCGGTGGGGGAGGCCCACAGGCGGGCCCAGGCGCCGAAGGCCACTCGGCGGCCGGTACGGAGGCCGGGCGGCGTGTCCTGCGGCCGGCCGGGCGCATCGCCGGCAACGCCGACGGGCTCGCGGGCGGGGTCCGGGCCGGAGCGCTCAGGGACTTCTCGCCCGGCGCCGTCCGGCGTACCGGGGCCGACCGGGCCGGGGCGGTCTCGGTCGCCGGCGCCGGGGCCGGGGCCGGGGCCGGGGCCGGGGCCGGGGCCGGCGGCGAGGGTGCCTCGGGACGGCCAGGGCTTGGCCGGGGGGACGGCGGGGCCGGGGGTGCGGAGGTCGGCGCGGAGGCGGACCAGGAGGTCGGCGAGGGGGATCCCGACGGGGCAGGCCTCCGTGCAGGCGCCGCACAGGGAGGAGGCGTCGGGGAGGTCGCGGCCCTCGGTGCCACCCGACAGCAGCGGCGTGAGCACGGCGCCCATGGGGCCGCTGTAGACGGCGTCGTAGGCGTGGCCGCCGATCCGGCGGTAGACGGGGCAGACGTTGAGGCAGGCCCCGCACCGGACGCAGGCCAGCATCTCCTGGTAGGGCGTGCCGAGCAGCGACCGCCGGTTGTGGTCGAGGAAGATCACATGCATCCGCTCGGGGCCGTCGACCTCCCCGGGGCGGCGGGGGCCGGTCATCATCGACACGTAGGTGGACAGGCGCTGGCCGGTGGCGCTGCGGGTCAGCAGCGGCACCAGGACGCCGAGGTCCTCGAAGCGGGGGATGACCTTCTCCACCGGCATCACGGCCACGTGCACCCGGGGGAGCGATGTGCACATGCGGCCGTTCCCCTCGTTGGTCACGAGGACGAGCGTGCCGGTGTCGACGGCGGCGAAGTTCACCCCGGTGATGCCCATGTCGGCGGCCAGGAACTTGCTCCGCAGCCGTTCCCGGGCAAAGGCGCACAGGGCGGTGCGATCGTCGGGCAGGGCATGCCCGGCCACCTCGGTGAAGAGCCGGGCGACCTGGGCCACGGTCTTGTGCACCGCGGGGGCGATGATGTG
>JAUZEX010000555.1 GCA_030838815.1 Actinomycetota bacterium | reverse complement strand
GGAGAGGCTGGTGACGGACTCCCCGGCGGGGAGGGCCGAGGCGCCGCCGAGCGCCCGGGCGTCGCCGGCGGTGGTGACGCGCCCGGCCGTGTCGACGATCCAGTAGCCGTTGCCGGACGGGGTGGGCTCGAGATGGACGGCCCGGGCTCCCGGAGCCACCGTACCGTCGGCGTTGCCGTGGTCGACGGCCTCGCCAAAGGGGTAGACGTGGCCTCCGGAGCCGAGCATCCAGTAACCGGCCGCCGTCTTGCCGTTGCCGGCGGAGGCGGTGGTCGAAGTGGGCGACGACGTCGACGGCCCGGTGGGGGGCGGGGCGATGCCATTCCCGGTGATGGTGAAGTCGTCGGCGAACGGTGTGGGGCCATCGTTGTCGGACACGAAGGTGGCGGTCACCTGCGTGGCGGTCACGGTGTACTTCATGAACCCGTGATTGGCGGTCTTGTCCGTGCTACCCATCAGCTTGGCGAAGTACGGCGCCTCCGGCGCGTCCGGTGTCCCGGGTTGGTTCATCGGCCGCAACCCGATGCCGGCCGTCCCGGCGATCACGACCACCGGCCCCACACCCTTCGTGTAGGTGCCGGTGGAGCCGTTGTCGGGCATGCAGGGGGCCGAATAGCCCGGCGTGCCGGTCGGGCTCGAGATGGGAATCGCCGGGCACGACGTCGGGTCGAGGGCGAACTGGCCGGAGCGCTCGTAGCCGTGCTCGTGGCCCTGGAGGATCAGGTCGACCTTCTTGGCCGTGAGCAGGTTGAACAGATCGGCGGTGATCTCGCAGTGCTTGACGCCGGCCGTGACGCAGTCGAAGGCCATCCCGACGAAGACCCAGGGGATGTTCTGGGCCCGGGCGTCGTCGATGGCGCCGGACAGCCAGCCGTAGTTGGCGCTCCCCGCCGCGTACGTGTCGGGCGTCCCGCCGTTGGTGAACGTCTCGCCGGCGGCGATCATGAACACCCGGGCCAGCGGCGGCGAGCCCTGCGGGTAGTCGAAGTAGTAGTCCTTGCCGTAGGCGCTGCCGGGGGCGACCGTCGAGCCCATCCGGTCGGGGAGACAGGCGGCGTAGCTCTCGATCGGTCCGTCCTGGCCGCTGGTGGCCTGGCTGGCGTGGCCCCCGGACAGGAGCTCGTAGGGGTAGGTGGCCGGCAGGCCGGACTTGGCCTGCACGAACTTGCACCAGTCCGCCGGAGTGTTCCCGCCTCCCGGCACCCGTCCGCCGTAGGAGAAGTCGCCGAGGTGGAGGAAGAAGTCCGTCCCGGCGCCGCCCAGGTTGGCGAGCGTGGCGGCGGCGGCCTTTCCGACTCCCATGTCGCCGGCCGCGCCGAACGTGAACGACGACGGTGTGACAGCGACGCTCGGGCGAGGAACAAGGCTCAATGTGGCGGCGAGCGCGGCGACTACGACGCTGATTCCGAGTTTCCGGCAGCGCATCGGGGCACCCCCTTCGGGGAGGACGGTGAGTCGGTCAGGGTCTGGTTCAGCCGAGGCTGGCGACGGAGACAATCGGGTGGGCCGGCGGGTGGCCGCCCAGCGAACCGGAGAAAGGCAGATCGGAGAAGCTGAAGATGCCGCCGTCCTGGGCCACCATCAGGTAGCCGTTGCCGTAACGGACCATGCCCGTCACCGGCCGGTTCAGCGGCTTGCCGCCCATCGAACCGCGGAACGGCGCATCGCCGAAGGCGAAGATCCCGCCGTCCGACGCCACCAGCCAGTAGCCGGCTCCGCTGGCGTCCGGGACCAGGGATTCCACCGGGGCGTTGAGGTGCGCGGCGCCCATGGAACCGTGGAAGGCGGCGTCGCCGAAGGCGAAGATGCCACCGTCGGAGCCGACCAGGTAGTAGCCCTTCCCGGACGTCGTGGCGATGGACCCGACGACCGGCCCGTTCAGGTGGGCGGCGGACATGTCGCCGTAGGAGGCGGCGTCGCCGAAGGGGACGACCCGACCCCGGTTGGTGAAGAGCCAGTAGCCCTTGCCCGAGCGCGTGGCCGACAGGCTGGTGACGGCTTCTCCCGAGGCCAGTTGGCCCGCCTTGACTCCACCGAGACCGGTCGCGTCACCGAAGGCGGACACGGCACCGGTCGAGTCCACCACCCAGTACCCCGCACCGGACGGGGTGGGCTCGAGGTGCGCCGCGGTTGCTCCGCCGCTGATCTTGCCCACGATGTCGCCGTAGGAGGCCGCGCCCCCGAAGGGGAAGACGGCGCCGTCGGATCCGAGCATCCAGTACCCGGGCTTCGCCGCCGTGGGCGTGACGGCCGTGGTGGTGGGCGGCGTGGTGGTGGGCGGGGCCGTGGTCGGCGGGGTCGTACCGGGACCCGTGGAGGGCGGGGAGCTGGTGCCGTAGGGGGGCGCCAAGGTCGACCGGACGTTGAAGTACGGGTCGTTGGCCATGGCCTTGAAGGCGGCCAGCGACTCGGGGGTGGTGTCGATCTGCCAGTCGTAGTTGGCCGTGTTGGCGCCGACCACGTCGAAGTACAGGAAGGCCCGGATGAGCGGGAAATGCTGCGTGATGGACTTGCTCATGGCCGTGAACCAGTTGGCCTTGTCGCCCGGGTTGTTCTCCATGGCGCCCGTTTCGCCGACCATCATCGGCTTGTTGTGCGGTGCGGCCCAGTTGTAGAAGGCCTGGAAGAGCTCCTGGAAGGGTTCCTGGCGGGTGGCGGAGGCGAGCCCGGGTCCCCAGGCGTAGCCGTCGGCGCACATCCAGTCGACGACGTCGTCACCCGGGTAGTAGGGCTGGGCGCCGACTCCGTTGATGGCGTGGTTGGGAGCGAGGGTGGGGTCGGTGGACGTCTGGCCCGGCGGGGGGTAGAAGTCGAGCGACACCGGGCACCAGACCCAGACCGCGTTCGTCACGCCGTGGGCGACGAAGATGTCGTGGAGGTGCCGCCAGGCGGCGATGTAGGTCTGGGCGTCGTGGGACGTGTTCTGGTTCATCTTGGCGTCGCCCTCCCACGACCAGCGGAGGAAGAACG
>JAUZEX010000548.1 GCA_030838815.1 Actinomycetota bacterium | reverse complement strand
ACGTGGTTGCAGAAGATCGAGAAGTTGTCCAGCCCGTCGGCCTTGGCCCGCAGGACGGTCATGGCCGTGCTCGGCGCCGTGGTCTCGAACCCGATGGCCATGAACACCACGCGCTTGTCGGGGTTCTTGCGGGCGACCTTCAGCGCGTCCAGCGGCGAGTAGACCATCCGGATGTCGGCGCCCGCGGCCTTCGAGTCGAAGAACGATCCGCGGCCGCCGGGCACGCGCAGCATGTCGCCGAAGGTCGTCATGATGACGTCGGGCTGCTCGGCGATGGCGATGGCGTCGTCGAGACGGCCCATCGGAATCACGCAGACGGGGCAGCCCGGGCCGTGGACCAGCGACACGCCTTCGGGCAGGTAGTCCTCCAGCCCGTGCTTGTAGATGGTGTGCGTGTGTCCGCCGCACACCTCCATGAACTTGTACTGCCGCCCCGGCTCGCAGAGTGAGGTGATCTTGGCCGACAGCGCCCTCGCCTTCTCGGCGTCACGGAACTCATCGACGAAGCGCATGTGCCGCCCTCCTCACTCGATCAGGGAGTCGGCCAGGGCGGCCAGCTCCTCGTCGTAGGCCTGACCGATCCCCTGCAAGAAGGCGAGGGCGGCCGCGGCCTCCTCCTCGTCGATCTTGGAGAGGGCGAACCCGACGTGGATGAGCACCCAATCACCGGGCTGGACGTTCTCGTCCTCCAGCAGGCCGATGTTGATGGCCCTCCGGACACCACTCACGTCGACCATGGCCAGATCGGCCCGGTCCGCATACAGCTCTACAACCTCTCCCGGGATTCCCAGGCACATCGCAGGTGCTCCTTCGTTTCGGAGACGGCGGATGGACACCGAGCCGGACGCCAGCCCCCCGGCGCCCGGCAGTCTTTGCGTGCCTACATCCTCTTGAGCCTGCGGTAGCGGGCGATGTCATTCCCCGAGAGGACCATGACCCCGCCGACCAACAGGACCAGCAACACTGCCAGAACGGCCAGAATCGTCATGGTCAGGCGACCCGGAGCCGCCGGTTGACGACACCCTTGACCTCGCCGGCAACCACGCCGCCGCCGGTCTCGAGCGCCTGCTTCAGGAGACCACCGGCCATCGTGCGAGCGGACTCGATCGCGGCCGCGAACTCCTCAGAGCCCTGGATGTGCTTCCAGGACGCGACGAGCTTTTCCATTCCTTCCTTGCCCTGCTGGACGCCGACGACGTATCCGACTGCGAATCCCACCAACGCGAACATGCATGCCCCCTGGGCTCGTCGTGACTGTCAACCTTCCTGCTGGGCGACCACCTTGATCCGCACCCTCACGTCCGGGTGGACCCGGAGCATGAGGATCTTCGGTGGTTCGACCCCGAACTCACGGATGTCGAAGACCTGCTCCCCCTCGATGAGCAGCGAGTGCGCGTCGGGGGCGGAGATGGTCACCTCCCCTTCGACCGGCCGTGTCACGCCATGAAACGTCAGATCGCCCCGGACCCGGTAGGCACCGCCGTTCTCCTTGAGTTCGGTGGTCTCCCCCCGGATCTTCGGGAAACGCCGGGCGTCGATGCGGCGCATCATCTCGGCGTCCTCGAGCTTCTTGCCCGACTGGAGGTTCTCCACGGGCAGCTCGATGCTGATTTTCGGAACTCCACTGACGTCGATGCGGCCATCAGCCACGTCGGCCTCGATGGAGCCCTCGATCCCGTCCGCCTCGCCGTGGATCGGATGCATGCTCGAACGAGCCTCGATCCAGACTTTGGAGCGGTTGGGATCGATACGGAACGTTGTCACTCCTACCTACATGTCTCGGAGCTTGAGGTAACGGGCGACGTCGGGGAGGGACTGGACGACGGCAGCGGCAGCGACGAGGAGCACGGCGCTGGTCACGAGACGACGAATCATGCGAGAGTCTCCTTTCTGGTTTCCTGCAGACGAGATATTTCTTGGTCGATGAGGTCCCGGACAACGCGGCAGGCCTCCTCGATAGCGCCGGCGACCGGTTCGGAGAGGCCCATCCCGTCCTCGACGTCGGCCGGTTCGCAGCCGACGACCAGAAGGCGCTCGATGCCCCCTCCGAGCGACCGGAGGAGGGCGAGCACCGAGGCTGGATCCATGCCGTGGGCATCGACGATCCCGGCTTCGGCCAGACCGTTCTCCGTCTCGATGGCGTCGACATCGGGTTCGATCACGTAGATCGTCCCGGGTTCGTCGCCCTGGGCGGTGGCGTCGATGAGGATGGCGACGTCGTAGCCATCGAGCAGCTCGTAGGCCAGATGCACGCCCCGAATACCGAAGTCGACGATCTTGACGCCGTCGGCCACCGGCGGCCCGGCCAGGAGCAGCCGGGCGACCTCGGACCCGAACCCGTCGTCGCTGTGGAAGATGTTGCCGATTCCGGCCACGAGGATCCCGTTGCCGGTGCTCATGGCTGCGCCTCCTCCAGGTCGGGGAGAGGTTCTACCTCGTCGATCTTGAAGTAGCGGTACCGGCCGTGGGAGATCTGGATGTCGGCCCCGGGGTCGTCGTCGAGGGTGACGGCCAGGTGCGGGTCCTCGTCGGCGTCGAAGAGTATGGCCTGGACCGAGGCGATGCGACCCTCCAGGAACATGTCCTGGGCATCGGACCGGCCCTTGGCCGGCCGCAGCACGACCCGGCTGCCCTTCCCGATGCGGAGACCGGCAATGTCGACGGTGTCCGTCTCCGGCGAGTACGAGGCGTCGACCTTCGGATCGAAGAACG
>JAUZEX010000514.1 GCA_030838815.1 Actinomycetota bacterium | reverse complement strand
GACGAAAGACCCTCTCGGAGAAGCGGTTTCGCAGAACGACACCGCGGTCGCCTTCTGGGGAAGCGCTGGCCCTGCCTGGCCGTCGCTCTCTCGTGTCCTTGACCCGGCGTCGATGGATGCCTCCGGTTCGTGAGCTTCGGGCCTGGCTAACGCGCTGCGTTGTTGTGGACGCGCCAGCGCCGCGGCGGAGGCCCACCGCAGCGCTGGAGTGGTGTGTTGTCCGTCGGGACAGGGCGCGTGTCAGGCGTCGGGGATGATCCCGAGCTGCTTGAGGACGGTGACGCCGTCGTCGAGGCCAATCTCCTCGGTGATCAGCCCGTTCTCGACCTTGAGCACGGTGGTTCCGGTGAAGTGCATCCGTTTCCCGGTGCTCGCCGGAAGCGACCCGAGGGGCAGGTCGTCGAACGCCGGCCCGGTGTGGGTGCCGCCGCCTTCCCACTGGCCGACCACGTAATCGCCCTCGCCGAGCAGCTCGGCGGTGCCCCAGAAGTTCAGGTCCGGGAAGGACGCTCGGAACTTGGTGGCGAAGGCGCGGACCTCGTCCCGGCCACGGCAGGGGTCGTGCATCGAGTACTCGAAGCGGATCCCGGGCGCGGCCAGCTCGTCGATGACGTCCGGGTTGAAGCGCTCGCCCCAGAACTCCGTGAACCACCGAACGACGATCTCCTTGTTCTTCTCAACAGACACGACTCGTTCCCCTCCTCGATTGTCAGAGGCGACCCCGTGTGGGTCCCTACGGTGTAAACGCAGGAGCGGGCCGAAACGTGAGGCGGCGGGCGGATGTTCGCGGCGACTCAGGGGCCGGCGCTGGCTATCAGGACCTGATGGCGAACAGTTGCCACTTGCCGGGAATCCCCTTGAGCACATGCATTCCGCGGTTGTCGAACTCGATCCCCGAGCCTGCGACAAGGTCCTTGACGGTGCTCGAGACGAGCACCTCGGAGGGTTCGGCCAGAGCTGCGACTCGGGCGCCGATGTGCACGGCAAGGCCACCTACGTCGTCACCCATGAGTTCGCACTCTCCCGTGTGGAGCCCGATGCGGATCTCGAGTCCGAGTTGTCGAACACCGTCATGGAGAGCGCGGCCGCATTGGATGGCGCTGCTCGGGCCGGTGAAAGTGGCCAGGAAGCCGTCCCCGGTCGTCTTGACCTCGCTTCCCCCGAAGCGGTCCAGTGCGCGGCGGATGAGGGCATTGTGAGCCGAGAGGAGTTCCCGCCAGCGGTGGTCACCGACGTCAACGGCTCGGGCGGTCGAGCCGACGATGTCCGTGAAGAGCACGGTGGCGAGCACGCGGTCGACGTGTCGATCCGGTCGGACGCCGGTCAGGAACTGTTCGATTTCGTCAACCACCGGCTCCCAGCCCCCCATGATGAACGAGTGATCAATGCCCGGAAGTTCCACCAGCTTGGCCCCCGGGATCCGCTCCGCCATGTAGCGGGCGGCTTCGACCTTGGCCACCCGCTCGCCCGTATTGTGCACGATCAAGGTAGGGACGCGAATGGCCGGGAGTACCTCGCGGCAGTCAAGCTCGCAGAGTGCCTGGAAGACGGCGCGTCCCATGGCCGGGCTGGCCCCCGTCCGCTGGAAACGGCCCCAAACCTGCCGGGCCGCCTCGTCGTTCGCTCGGCTCGGTGCGAAGAGGTCGATGAGCGCTGCCTCGCCCCAATCCCTCTCGAGCTCCGCCAGGCGGGTCGCTATTTCATCCTGGCTCCAGCCCCACTCCCAGCCCGCGGAGGAACTGAACTTCGGGGAAACCCCATGCAAGACAAGGGCCGACGTCCGCTGCGGGTGCGCGGCAGCGAAGAGAAGACCCATCGGGCCACCCTCAGAGATCCCGAACAGGGCGGCACGCTCGGAGCTGGCCGCGTCCATTACCGCCCGCAGATCCTCGGCCCGCTCATCCAGCGTCGGGACGCGCTCGACTGGATCGGAGAGCCCGGTGCCCCGCTTGTCCCACACAATGAGACGAGAGAAGGAGGCGAGGCGCTCCAAGGCCCGAGCCATACCCGGCATCTCCCAGTAGTACTCGACGTTCGAGACGTAACCTGGGATGAACACCAGATCGAGCGGGCCGTCGCCCACCACCTGGTACGCGATGCTCACACCACCCGTCTTGGCATACCTGGTCTTCGGCGGCACTGCCTGGCACCCTCGCTAAAGCTTTTGGGCGAGTTCGATAATCAGGATGGCAATGGACAGATCGACGCACGCTTGAGTTCGTTCGTTCCTGGCCGGGGCGGTGGCGTGCTCGCAGGAGAAGGTCCGGTCATGCTCCAGACGGAGCTTGCCGGCACAAGTGATCGGGTGATGGGGACGCACCGGCTCCGTCACGATGCCAGGAACGGTCGATGATTTCAGTGTCGCTTGGAGATTGACCCCTCCGCTTAGGTCCTTCAGTAAGATCATTGGCCCGGTTGCTGGCGGAAGTCCGCGAGGTCGGCTTGATCCTCGAGCACGGCGTCGATCTCGTCGAGCAGCCGGTCGATCTCCTCGACGATCTCCGCTGATCGGGGCGCGCCCTGCGGCGATGCCGCGTTAGGGAAGACCTTCTGCGTACCGTTGGGTACGGTCGGTGTCGGTCGCCTGTTCATGCCGCCTCCAGAACGACGAGGGCCTTCTGCGCCTCGGTTCCGCCGAGGTAGTGGCCGCTACCCATGCAAACGGTGACCGGCTCGAAAACGTGAGGTCGCCGCGGACTCTTCAGTCGACCTCACAACTCGGACCTCGCTGGCGTTCAACAAATATCGCCAGCAGCTCCTCCCACCGTCGTCGGTCCGGAACGACCCGCCTCGCGGGCCTGCCGACCGTCCTGCCCCCGGCATCACCCGGTCCCCGGAGACAACTGACCCTGCCGCTCGAAGATCACGATCGCCCCGCCGGGCGGCGCCTGCTATTGCGCGGCTCGTGCCATGGCGTTGTTGACCAGCGAGTCGAGGTGTCCCCACTGCTCGACGGCTCCCGACACGAGCTCCCGCACGCTGGCCTCGTCGGTGACGTCGGCCTGGATGAACCGGGCGTGACCGCCCTTGTCGATGATCTCCTGCTCGACCTGACGGCCCCGCCCCCCGCTCCGACCGGTGAGCACGACGTTGGCGCCCTCAGCGGCGAAACGTCGGGCCATGGCGGCTCCGAAGCCTTTGGTGGAACCGGTGACCAGGACCGTCTTGCCGGGCAGTCGTCCGGGGAACGGCGGCTTGGCGAGGGGGCCCCAGGGGCCGCGGGGATCGGTCATGTCTCGGCCTGTCCGTGCTGGGCGGTGATGGGTTGGGCGGCTCGTTCGAGGATTGTCACCGTGCCGGTGGTGCCGTCGACGCGGCACCGGTCGCCGGTGCGGATGCGGCGGCTTCCGGCCTTCGTGTTCACCACGCACGGCACGGCCAGTTCGCGGGCCACGATCGCGGCGTGGGACAGCGCCCCACCGATGTCGACGACCAGCGCGGCGGAGATGAACATGATCGACGACCAGCTGGGGTCGGTGGCGGGGGTGACGAGGATCTCACCGGGCTCGACATCGCAACAGGCCGGGTCGATGACCACCCGGGCGATCCCTTCGACGACACCGGGGCTGACACCGACACCGTTGATGGTCGCCGACGTGGACTCGTCGCCATCGACCACAGGCACAGCGGCCACGGGGACGGGGTTCCCCTGCCACCGCGTGGGGATCTCTAGGGTGAGGTAGTGGTCGTAACGCTCCCGGCGACGCTGGATCAGTCCCCGGATGTGGTCGGGCCGTCGGCCGGCGATCTCGGCCTCGCAGAGGAAGAAGACATCGTCACGGTCCGCGATCGTGCCCTCAGCGGCGAGGAGCTCACCGATCCGCCGGGCGGACGCCCGGATCGTGTCCGAGGCCTGCAGGAACGAGTCCTTGGCGATGCCCCGAAGGGGAATGACCCGGCTGGCGGTGCGCAGGATCCGCCGGGCCAGTGGGCGCCGGACCGCGGGCAGTGCGGTCAGAATCTCGCGCTCCAGCCCGACACGATGTTCACGAAGGACTGCTTCCCGGCGCAGAGGGTTCCGCGTCTCGTCCATGAGGGCGTACTCCGTGACCAGCCGCCGCAGGGGGGTGTCGTCTTCCCGCCATACCTGCGACAACAACTCTCCCTCCCGCGGGCCGTGGAATCCGTTCCGATCCACCACCACGGAGAGATCGATCTCGCCCCGGGACGCCCGCCAGAGATCGGCGACCACCGCCGTCTCCGGCACCGACCCATAGCCGCCGGCCAGGCTGGTCATGTCCCCGACGCCGGCGCTGGTCGTGAGCCGCTCGAGCACGTCGTAGATCGGTTGTACCACGCAGAACAACGTCGTGGCTTGCAGCGCCACATTGCGCCGGAACCGGGCCGTCGACTCAGAGAACAGTTGCACTGCGACACCATGGTCGAGGCTGGGCGCCACCGCGATCTGCCGTCGCCACCAGTCCTCCGTGTCGGCGGCGACCGAGCGCAGGACCGAGGGGATCCGGAAGAAGGTGTACGGCATCCGGGCGGCGATGATCGGATACCGTCGCCGGGTCCGGACCCCTCGGATGCTCTCCGGCGCACTGCCGAAGATCTGCTCCGCGATCGCCGCTCCGGAGGTACCGGGGATCCGATCTCCCATACTGCACAAGAAATCGAGTTGTACCGCGCCCCGCCCGTAGAACGCCCGGGCGAACCGCTGGTCGCGGTCGGCCGGAACCAGACGTTCCTGGCGCGTCGCCGCCCCCAGGGCGTGGAACGCCTGCCGGGCGGCGCCCTCGGCGGCGACCTCCCACAGATCCCACGTCAACGGAGTCAGGACACCGGGGAGGGCCTCACCGATGTTCGCCCGGGACCACAGCCGCCCGGGTGGGCTGGCAGCGTGCAGTGGGTCCCAGGACTCCGGCACCACCGTCACGAGGGTCGCTCGGCGGTCGCACCCGGCGGGGTGTCCGGGAGGAGCACGGGGACGTCCGGGGCGGGGCACCGGTAGGGGGTGCCTTCGCCGCAGGCACCGTTGCGTAGGTAGGAGGGGATGTCCGGTTGACGGCCGACGTAGAAGCCCAGCGGTGCGCTGATGATTCCGTAGGCGGCTTGCGCCGCCGTGGCGAAGCCGACGACGGCGAGAGCGCTCACCGCGGTCCTGCGCCAGCCGGTCGCCGCCACCCGGTCCAACCCGCGCTCGACGAACACCCGGCCACGGTCGTCCTTCAGGAAGAACAAGGTGGCCATGGCGGTCTGGGTCGCGCCCCAGACCAGCACTTCGGTCAGGGGGATGGCCATCCGGCTGTGCGACCACACGGTGACATCGGGGATGCCGTTCCACACCAGCCATCCCGCCCGGATCAGCAGGTCCTCAACACCGAAGACCACCAGCGACAGGAATCCCCAGGCCACCAGAACCAGGCCGACGGTGCCCGTTTGTGGGCGGCGCTCCCGGACCTTGCGCATGAGGTGGGCGCCGGCCACGGTGGCCAGCACCGAAGCCGTGTAGGAGGCGAAGTCGATCATGAACGGGAACGGGAGGTTGCCGCCCTCCCGGCTGACCCAGCCCGGGATGTGCGCCGCCCACGACCCCATGTTCACGTAGTAGGAGTTGAAGAAGTACTGCGGCCGGAAGTAGTTGGCGCTGGGGTCCATCCAGATGACGGCCCACCAGGCCAGCATGATCTTCGCCTCGAGGCTGAGGCGCCGTTGCTTGAGACAGGTGCGAATGACGAAGGCCAGCGCTGCCAGCGCCCCCGCCGTGAACAGCCCCTGGAGGATCCAGGCCCACACCTTCTCGTGGCCCGGCACCTCGCTCCGGCCGATGGTCACGGTCCGGAAGTCGTCGGAGGCGATCCAGGCGCCGTAGATCCACGCCTGCAGCACCAGCGCCGCGGCCCCGACCGACGCCCACCACAGCACGGGCCGCGCCGTGCGGGGCGTGACGGCGACGGTGCCCTGGTCGTTCCGGGCGCCTTCCTCGCGCTCTCTCACGACGGTCATGCGGGTACACCACCCTGTTCGATCAGCGACCCGGCATCGAAGAAGAAGACCCGGAGTTCGACCACCTTGCCGGCCCGCACGACGGCCTCCTCGGCCAGCAGGGTTTCTTCCCCCGTGGCCTGGCACCGGAGGCGAATAACGGTGAAGGCCCGTTCGCCCTCGGCGACGATCCGGTCGATCTTCGGCTGTGTGATGTCGAGGTGCCGGATGACCTGCTCCCCCAGGAGTTCCATCAGCGAGCCGAGCCCCGAGTACGAGCCGCCGTAGGGGAGGAACGGCGGCTCGTGGGTCACCACCTCGGGGTCGATGTGAGCGAAGAAACCAGTCAGGTCGCCCCTCAGGGCCGCGCCGTACATCTCGGTGACGACACGTCGGGTCTCGCCAGTCAGGTTGTGGTCGGTCATCGGCGGCCTACTTCTGGACGGGTTGCCAGCCCGGGGCGCAGAGGAAGTTGTCGCCGTTCTGGGGGACGAACTTGCCGCCCTCCACCCGGGTCGGAACGACGCAGAGGTTGGAGGAGTCGTGGCCGACGCCCTCCTTGTAGGCCAACGGCGGAATGGTGCCGCCGAGGGTCTCGCCCCGTAGGGCGTAGAGGCCCTTCACGACGTCGGCCGTCGTCGGTTGCGGCGGCCACGAGAGCGCCATGGTCTCCATCAGCTTCCCGGCCATGTAGGCGAACTGGCTGATGTTGGCCAGGACTCCCCCGGGGGCGTAACGGCTCATGGCCGCCCGGTAGTCAGCCATTTTGGGCGAGTCCCAGCTCACGATGCCGGCCCCGAGCAGCACCCCTTCGACGTCGGCGCCGCCGTCGGCGATGAAGCGGGCGTCAACCGCCGAGTGCTGCGTGGCCACCTGGGGGTGCCAATCCTGGCGGTGGGCCGAGCGGATCGTGCGGATGGCGCTGAAGCTCTCGGTGGCCAGGATCAACAGGTTGGCGCCGGCGTTGCGGGCCGCCAGCACCTCGGCGGTGTAGTCGGGCTGGGTCAGGGTCGTCTGCGCTTCGTGGACGATCTCGATCCCGGCCTGGGGGGCCAGCTTGCGGATGTCGTCGGCCATCGTCTTGCAGGTCGGCGCCTCACGGCAGTACTGCAGCGACGCCTTCTTCTCATTGGGGGCGTACGCCTTGAACGGCAGCAGGTGCTCCCAAGCCAGGCCGTATTTGGAGCCGATCCCCACCTGGAACACCATCGGGCTCTCGGCCGCCCCCTGGAAGCAGTTGCACCCGCCGATGACCGGGATCTGCTTCTGCTCCAGGTAGGGCAGGGCCGCCTGGATGGTGGTCGGCCCGAACTCGGCGTAGAAGGCCAGGACCTTGTCCTCCTCCACCATGCGCCGCACGATCGACAGCGCCTTGTTGGGGTCGCCGCCGTCATCGGCCATGATCAGCTTGACGGGGTGACCGGCCAGGCCGCCCCGGGCGTTGACGTCGGCCGCCCACGCCCTCGCCCCCTGGGGGACCGGGAGCAGGATCCGGCCGATCGGGCCCGTCTGGGTTCCGAAGGACCCGAGGGCGATGGTGCTCTTCGCACCGCCGGCGGGCGTTGCCGGAGCACCGGGCGGGGCCACGCCGGGCGTGGCGCCGGCGCGCCCCGGAGCCGTGGAAGGTCCCGGCGGGTTGCTCCCGCCGGCCACCGATCCGCCGGCACCGCCACCGGTGCGGGCCCCGGCCGCCGACGCGCCGGTCGCCGTGGCGCCGGACGGGCCGCCGGAGCGAGCGCCGCTCGAGGCCGCCACCGACCCGGTCGGGGACGGCGCGTTGCCGTACCCCCCGCCGGCGCTCGATGCATTGGCGGCCGAAGCGCCGGTCGCCGTCGCCGCTCCCGTCACGACCGCGGACGTGACTCCGGTCTGCGAGCCGTCGGCCGCCGCCGCGGCACCGCCGGCCCCGTTCGCGCCCGGAGCGCCCTGCACCGAGGAGATCCGGAAGCTCTCCCGGGCCTGGGCGTTCAGTTGGTCGTTGGTCAGTGTCGAGCCGCAGGCCGTCGTGGCCAGCGCCGCTCCCATGAGCGCGGCGACGATGCGCACCTTCATCGGTCCTCCCAGAGATCGCTGCGTGTCCATCAGTGGGTCGCCCCGACGTAGCGGTCGAACACGGCGTCGTCGCGGCACTGCTCCGGTTCCCCCACGAAGGCGATCTGGCCCTTGTTGAGGATGTACACGTAGTCGGCGAGGCCGAGGACCCGTCCGACGTACTGCTCCACCACCACCAGGGAGCGGCCCTCCCGGCGGAACCCGTCCACCGCCTCAAAGATCTCGTCCACGACGACGGGGGCGAGGCCGACCGACAGCTCGTCGGCCAGGATCACGTCGGCCTGGTTCACCAGCGCCCGGGACACGGCCAGCATCTGCTGCTGCCCGCCGCTCATCGTGCCGGCCTCCTGGCCCAGCCGGTCCCCGAGGATGGGGAAGGCGGTGGCGGCCCGGTCGACGGCCTCGGCGACCTTCTTGCCGCCGGCGAACATGGCCAGGTTCTCCCGCACGGTGAGCTGACGGAAGATGCCGCGCCCCTCGGGGATGAGGCACAGACCCCGGCCGGCCCGCTGGGCCTCGGACAGGTGCGTGACGTCCTTCCCGTGGACCTGCACCGTTCCCCCGGTGGGGGCCAGCAGGCCGGCCGCCACCTTGAGGAGCGTGCTCTTCCCGGCGCCGTTGGGGCCGAGGAGGGCGACGACCTTGCCGGCGGGAGCGACGAGATCGACGTTGCGCAGCACTGTGGTGCGGCCGTAGCCAGCGGTGATGCCGCGGTATTGGAGGGCGGGGATGGATGTCATGAACTCACCGTCCGAAGGCTTCGGGCGTAGCGTTCCAGCGCCCGCCGGGACTCCAGCCGACTCCGGCTGGCCGCCGCCCGGGCGGCGAGGTCGAAGCCCCGCACCACACCTACGAGGCCGTTGTCGGCCTGGGCCAGGAGGGCGGCACCGATGCCGAACGCCACCGGCTGCCATTCGGTGATGGCCGACGAGGTCAGCACCGCCGGCACGGTGACCAGCACCAGCGACGCCACCACCGACCCGCCGAAGGTGGCGGCGCCGGCGGCCACCAGCACGGTCAGCCACACCAACGACTGGAAGAAGTTGAAGGTGATCGGGTTGACGACCTGGACCATCGTCCCGAGCAGCCCGCCGGCGATGGCGGCCAGGAAGGCGGCCACGCAGAAGGTGAGCACCCGGGCGGCCAGCGGGTTGATGCCGAGTGACTCCATGGCCGTCGGCGAGTCGGCCAGGCCGGTGAGGATCCGGCCGAGGCGGCTGACCCGCAGCACTTCGACGGCCACAATGCCGAGCACCACCACGGCCAGGGCGAAGTAGTAGAAGGCCATGTCGCCGGTGAGGAACCCCGGCCGGCTGATGACGATGCGGGCGTCGGACCCGAAGGCCAGGGCGGTGGAGAACAGCAAGTTCTGGGCCAGGATCCCGAACCCCAGGGTGGCCAGGGCGAGGAAGAGCCCCGACAGGCGGATGGCCGGGATGGCCATCAAGGCTCCGACCGGCACCATGGCCAGCGCCGAGAGGAGCAGGGCGACGGGGTACGGCACCCCGGCCGAGAGCAGGTGCGACAGCGACGTCGCCCCGAAGACCACGAACACGGCGTGGGCCAGCGACACCTGGCGGGACAGTCCGACCAGAAGGCTGAGACTGATGAACACCAGCACGAAGATCACCGTGGCGGTCAGGGTCAGGAGCCGGGAGCCGGACAGGAACGGCGGCAGCACGGCGGCCACCGCCACCGCGGCGACGACCGGCCGGACGGGGAAGTTTCGCCGCACAGCGGCCGATGGCCGGACCTTGACGGGCCGGACCCGGACCGAGATGACCTCCCGGAAGCGACCCTTGCGGGAGACGACCAGCACCAGGAACAGGACGATGAAGCTGAGCGAGCTCGGCAGCCCGGCCAGGGACCTGACGCCGCTCTCCCCCACGAACTTGGTGGCCAGGCCCTGGGCGACACCGAGCCCGAAGGCGGCGGCGGCGGTGATCCCGAAGCTCCGGAGCCCGCCGATGACGGCGGCGGCGAAGGCCTCCACCACCAGCAGGGTCAGCAGGATCGAGTCGAGTCCGATGAAGGGGGCGAACAGGATGCCCGACGTGGCGGCAAAGGCGGCGCCGAGCATCCAGGCCACGGCCGTGATCCGGCCGGTAGCGGAGCCCGCCATGCCGGCCAGGTTGCGGTCGTCGACCACGGCCCGGGTCTGCAGCCCGAGGTGGGTGAAGCGGAAGAAGGCCACGAGGCCGAGGCCGGCGGCAATGGCCACCGCCACCACCAGCGTCTGGTCGATACCCACGTTCACATCGAAGAGGCGGTAGGTCGACGTCGGGAAGATGGGGTCCACCGTCCGGGTGTTCGACCCGTAGAGGGCGGCGGCCACGCCCTGGAGCGTGACCAGCAGGCCGAGCGACGCCACCACATAGGTGGCCGGCGACGCCCCTTCCAAACGGCGCAGGAATCCCCGGCCGATGATGAGCCCGAGGATGGGGGCGACGACCCCGATGGCCAGCACCATGGCCACCGCCGTCGGAAGGTGCTGGCGGAACGTATAGAACGCGTAGGTGGCCGCCATTCCGATGGCGCCATGGCCGAAGTTGAAGACGCCGGACGTCCGGTAGGTGAGCACGAGGCCGAGGGCGGCGAGGGCGTAGACCGCTCCGCTGGTGAGTCCGCTGACGATGAACGGCATGTAGGCCCGCACGGTCAGTCCTCCACGTGGCAGATCAGGCAGGGCTCGAGCCGGGCGGCCGCGCCGTCGACGAGGCGGGCCACCCCGGGCGCCGACGCCAGGGCCGGGCACGAACGAAGGTGGAGCCGGGTCAGTCCGTCGGCCGTCCACTCCCGTCCGTCGGCCGCCGCCACTACCCCGGCGCGGCTGGGGGCGCTCCGAGACCCGGCGGCGAGGAGAGCGCCGATCCGGCGACGGACGATCCGGCGGGCGGCCAGGCTGCGCACGGCGATGCCGGCAGTGACCAGAGCGAAGCCGAGTACGGCGGCGGCCAATCCCGTGAGGGACCGATCGAAGTCGGCCGTGCCGGCGGCCCGAGCCCACCCGGCGGCCAGAATGACGAGGCCGAGGACCACCGCCGCGGTGCAGACCAAGCGGACGCCTCGGGCGGGCCGGGACGCCGCGCCGGCATCGGCGGGACCACCGGATGCCGCGGGGTCGGAACCGGCGGCGCCAGCGGAGACTGAGACGGAACGCCCGAGGCGGGCGTAAATCCGGTCGAGCTTGTCGGCCTCGTCGCGGAGGTCGGCGACCAGCAGCAGGCCGACGGCCGCCACCAGCAGCACCAGGGCGCCGACGCCACCGGTGATCAGGTGTGCGACTTCTTCGGCGGCGAACGGCGAGGCGGCCACGTTGCGGTAGCCGACATAGAGAAGGACGGCGGCGGCGACGGCCAGAGTCCAGGCCAGGGTCCGCTCCCATTCGGCCCGCACGACCAGGAGGAGCGGCCGCGTCGCCGCGGCCCGGCTCGGCTGGAGCGGGGCGGCCGTAATGGCGCTCATCCCCGTCCCCGGCCGCGGCCGTTGCCGACCGCCTGCAGGGAGGGCGTGGTCGGCTCGTCGAGCGGCTGCGGCTCGAGGTCGACGGCGAACACCGCAGCTCGGTCGGGCACCTCGACCAGGCGTTCCTCGAGGCGGTCGAGCTTGCGCCACTCGTCGTGGAGGTCGGCGGAGAGGATCAGGCCGGCGCCGAAGCCGATGCAGCCCAGCCCGCCGATGCCGGCCGACATGATCAACGACAGCTGGTCGGCCAGGTACCGGTGGTCAGCCACCTGTACGGCCCCGACCATCAGCAGCACCGCTCCGACGACGAGGAGCCCCCAGGCCAGGAACCGGTCCCACTCCGCCCGCAACCACGTCATGCCCCCCACTGCGTCACCTTCCTCATCCGTCGGGTCAGGACGACCATGCCCACCGCGGCCAGGCCACCGGCGGCGGCCAACGCCGCCAGCAGCGACGGGCCGTCGAAGTCCTTGGGCGACACCAGGAACTGCGTCGGCGACACCGCCAACTGCTGCGGCCGCGCCGGCTCGGGCGCGCCCTCGGGTGCGGCCGGTCCCGCCGACGGCGTGGGGACCGAAGCGCCGTAGGGCTGACCGGAGGTCGGGCCGGCGGACGCCCGCACCGGGCTCGGCTTGAACGCCGGCAGTGCGCTGCCGAACCCGTTGTCCACCGCCGGAGTGCTCACCGGCGCCGAGCCCGCTTCGGCCATCGGCGGCGCCGGGTCGAACCCGGCCGGCGGCGTCACGTCGGGCAGCGGCGGCAGCCCGGCACCCTCGCCAACCGACACGTAGGACGACGCCCCGCCCATGGCGATGCGCATCGTCCCCGTCCCCGCCCCGGGGATCGGCGCCACGCTGGCGACTTCCAGGGCCGCGGCGCTGGCCCCGCCCTCGAGCGGCGTCGGGGTCTCCACCTTGAGCGAGAGCCCGGCGGGGGCCAGCGCCTGGTTCAGGGCCTTGAGGCCCTCGGCGGCCGGCACGGGCACGGCCTGGTTGTTGACCGCCAGCCCGTCCCCCCCGTAGTGGAAGCCCATGGTGCCGACCCGGCCGCCGTCGACCCGCAGCTCGGTCACGGTGCTCGGCTTGGCGTCGCCGGGGTGGTAAGTGGTGACCGACCTTGAGACCACCGACAGGATCGACAGCGGGCCCATGGTGAAGCCCTCCACCGTCGACGTTGCCGTGGCGGTCACGCCCTCGACCGTGGTCACGACCTCGGTGCGGGCATCGGACTGCGACTTCGCCTGGCTACTGAACTGGGCCGGTTCCCCGCCCCGGGCCGACGCCTCGGCCTTGCCGTCCCCGGCGGCGGCGTCGAGCACATAGGAGCCGACGGGGTCGGAGAGCTTCTGAGCCGGACGGGTCGGGTGTGAGGCGCTCACGTAGAACGGCCAGTCCGGCAGCCGGGGCGCACCGAGGCCCGACAGGGTGCCGGGGCCGGCGATTGCCGTCTCCCCCGGGTAGGGCAGCGACGCGAACGAACCCGCCCCGGCGCTGGTGTCGGCCAGCGACTGGGCCACCGGCCCGCCCCCGTCGAGGAAGTCCTCCACGACGAGGAATCCCGGGATGCCGTAGCGGATGTACATCCCGCTGGCCTGGGCGCCGCCGGTGGCCGCCTGGGCGCCGGCCGTCTGGGCCGAGCCCGGGAGCACACCGATCCCAACCAGCGCGATCCCGCCGAGCGCCAGCGCCACCACGCCCTTGGCGGTGCGGGTTCTGATCGGTACGACCATCATCGTCCCCCTTTTGGACGTTGCTGCGAGCGAGTTGATCGGTCAGGCCGGGACGAGCGGGATCCGCTGGTAGCCGCAGATCAGCAGGCTCTGGATCGGTTCCAGCGGCTCGTCGGCCAGGCGGAACTTCGAGAGGTGGGGCAGGAGCCCGGTCAGCGCCCCGGTCGCTTCGGCCCGGCCGAGGTGAGCGCCCAGGCAGAAGTGGATGCCGTGGCCGAAGGCCAGGTGGGGGGTCGTGCGGGTGATGTCGAATCGCTCGGGGTCATCGAAGTGGCGGGGGTCGTGGTTGGCCGCTCCGACGAGGATGACGATCATCGCGCCCTTGGGGATCAGGGTGCCGGCCACCTCGACGTCCTCCAACGCCTCCCGGAACAGGAACTGGAACGGCGACCGGTACCGCACCGACTCCTCGATGGCCTTGGGGACGAGGGCGGGATCGGCCTCGAGGAGCGCCAACTGGTCGGGGTTCTGGAGGAGCGCCACCACGGTGTTGCCGATCAGGTTGGTGCTCGTCTCGTTGCCCGCGGCCATGAGCACGAGGAGGAACAGCACCGCCTCGGTGGCGGTCATGGTGTCGACGTCCTCGGCCCGGACGAAGTCCGACAGGAGATCGTCGAGCGGATTCGCCCGGCGAGCCTCGATGCGGGGCA
>JAUZEX010000489.1 GCA_030838815.1 Actinomycetota bacterium | reverse complement strand
TCGTGCTTGACCTTGAGCATGACCCGTTCGCCCTCCCGGTAGGGGAGCTGCTCGGGCTTGGCCACCACGCCGTCGAGCCCGGCGCCCTCGAAGGCGTCGAACCATTCGGCGGCCAGGGCCCGGTCGGCGGTGCAGGGGGTCAGATGGACGGGCGGACGGGCTCCACCCAGCATGGCCTCGAGTCTCCGTCGACGCTCAACCTGAGGTAGAAGTCGAAGGTCATCGTCGCCCTCGGCCATGACGTCGAAGGCCACGAACGAGGCCGGGGTCTGCTGGGCCAGCAGCTGGATGCGGGAAGCGGCCGGGTGGATCCGCTGCAGGAGCGCCTCGAAGTCGAGTCCCCCCGCCTCGGTGGCGATGACCACCTCCCCGTCGAGGACGCACCGGGCCGGCAGGTACTGCCTGAGGGGGTCGGACAGCTCCGGAAAGTAGCGGGTGAGGGGTCGCTCGTTGCGGCTGCCGAGCTCGATCTCGTCGCCGTCGCGGAACACGATGCAGCGGAACCCGTCCCACTTGGGCTCGTAGAGCATGCCGCCCTCGGCCGGGAGCGTCCGGGCGAGCTTGGCCAGCATGGGGGAGACGGGGGGCATCACAGGTAGGTCCACGGGCGAGAGTCTGCCGTACCCTGGGGGGATGGAGAGCCCGTCGGTCCGGGATCGTGTCCTCGAGGGAGGGCTCCTCTCCATCGGCCGCTTCGGGCTGGCCCGGACGACCGTCGACGACGTCGCCCACGCCTCGGGCGTGTCCCGGGCCACGATCTACCGCCACTTCCCGGGCGGGCGGGAGCAGATCGTCGCCGACACCGTGGCCTGGGAGCAGGGCCGGTTCTTCCGGCGCCTCGGGGAGGCGGTGGCCGGCGCCCCGGACCTCTGTGTGCTCATCGAGGACGCCCTCGTCTTCGCCCGGAAGGCCCTGGCCGAGCACGCGGTCTTCCAGCGGGTGGTGGAGACCGAACCGGAGCGGCTTCTCCCGTTGCTGACGGTGGAGTCGTACCGGATCCTGCCCCTCATCGGCGGCTTCCTCGTGCCCTACCTGGAGCGGGAGCGCGCCGCCGGGCGGCTCCGGCCCGGAGCCGACCTCGGGCGCACCGCCGACTACATCGCCCGGATGGTGCTGTCGTGCATCGGCGCCCCCGGCGTGTACGACCTCGACGACCCGGCCGAGGTCCGCCTCCTGGTCCGGGAGCAGATGCTGGCCGGCGTCCTCGCTCCGGGGACGATTCTCTCGCCCCGGCCTTGACGATGAGACAAATTCAGTCTTAGCATCTCACGCATGACCGTTGAGCCGCTCTCCTCGACGCCGGAGGTGACGGCCAAGGTTGTGGACGGGGCGCTCCGGGCCATCGCCCGCTTCGGGCTCACGAAGCTGACCGTCGACGACGTCGCCCGGGAAGCGGGCGTCTCCCGGGCCACGCTCTACCGCTACTTCCCCGGACGGGGCGCCGTCCTCGCCGCCGTGGTGCAGGCCGAGACGGAGCGGCTCGAGCGGGGTCTCGACGAGGCCCTCGGCGAGGTCGCGACCCTCGCCGAGGCACTGACCGCGGTGGGCGGCTTCGGGGCCCGGGCGTTCGCCGGCCACGAGGCCCTCCAGCACCTGCTGGCCACCGAGCCGGGCACTGTGCTGCCCCATCTTTGCTTCGCCGGCGCCGACAGCCTGCTCGGCGTCGCCGCCGCCCGCATCGCACCGCACCTGTGCCGCTTCATGGGGCCGCTCGAGGCCCGGCGGACGGGGGAGTGGCTGGCCCGGATCGTCCTCTCCTACGGGCTCGCGCCCCCGCCCGGGGCCGCCGAGACGGCCGTGTTGAGCGTCGTGCGGGAGTTCGTCATACCGGCCGCCGAGGAGCGGTCCGGCCAGACAGGAGGTTGACGCCATGGGTGCCACGTCGTCTGATGAACGCCGTACCGACGAGGAAATGATCGGCCGCGCCGGCCTCAACGACGTCGAGGCGATCCTGGCCATCGTCAACACCGACACCGACAGCCGGTTCCACGATGTCGGCGCCGCCGTCGACACCCGCTTCACGTGGGACTACGAGCGGGCCCGTCCGAAGCTCGGCAAGCTCTACGAGAAGGCCAAGCTCACCCAGTGGAACGCCAACGACCTGCCCTGGGCGACCGACGTCGACCAGGAGGCGGTGGTGATGGCCAACGCCGCCCTCAGCGCCAGCAGCGGGCTGGCGCCGATGATGGATCTGAGCGGGACACCGTTCGCCTCCTGGGGCGACAGGGAGTGGGTGGAATTCGGCATCGAGTCCCAGAACTGGACCCTGTCGCAGTTCCTCCACGGCGAGCAGGGCGCCCTGGTCTGCACCGCCCGGATCGTCGAGACGGTGCCGTGGATCGACGCCAAGTACTACGCCGCCACCCAGGTGATTGACGAGGCCCGCCACGTCGAGGTGTTCTCCCGCTAACTCGACGAGAAGCTGTCGGGCCACTACCCGATCAACGCCCACCTCCAGATGCTCCTCGACGACATCATCGCCGACTCCCGGTGGGACATGACCTACCTCGGGATGCAGATCATGGTCGAGGGCCTGGCACTGGCCGCCTTCGGCTTCATCACCCAGATGACGACCGAACCGCTGCTCAAGGCGCTGCTCCGCAACGTGATGGCCGACGAGGCCCGGCACGTCGCCTTCGGCGTGCTGTCGCTGCAGGAGTTCTACGCGCAGCTCTCCGCGGCCGAGATCCGCGAGCGGCAGGAGTTCGCCTTCGAGGCCGCGGTGCGCATGCGGGACCGGTTCCTCCAGCAGGAGGTGTGGGAGCGGATGGGCGTCGACGTGCGGGAGGCGACCCAGTTCCTGCTCCAGACCCCCGAGCGGGACATCTTCCAGAGCATGCTGTTCTCCAAGATCGTGCCGAACTGCCGCAAGCTCGGTCTGCTCGACGCCGCCGACGGCTGGCTGCGCCAGCGCTTCACCGAACTCGGCGTCATCCAGTTCGAGCACTGGGAGGACACCGCCGAGGAGCTTGCCGTCGCGTAAAGGACGGCTCATGCGGGCAGGACTTCGCCCGGGGCGGGCGAAGGTGTGTCTGCTTGGACGATCGTCGCCTCTCCCGGCAACAACTCGTACCCCGGCTGGCGGCGCTCGTGGCGCTGGCGGCCGGGGTAGTGGTGCTGTGGCGCCGCGACGCCGTGGCGGGTGCGCTGGTGCTGGTCGGTTCGGCGGCGGTGCACCGACTGGTCAGCGGACGCGGCTCCCGGGCGATCCGCCGCGGCGTCCTCACCCTGGCTCGCTCCTGGCCCGGCTCCAGGCCCTGGAGTACGTCGTCAGCCTCGACATCGACCGGCGGGCCCAGGAGATGCTCGGCGTGGTCGCCGTGGTCCCCGGCGCCGCCGGGGCCTTCCGGCGGGCCGCCCTCATCGACGTCGGCGGTTACCCCGGCGACACGCTCGTCGAGGACGCCGACCTCACGGTGGAGCTCCTGCGGGGCGGGTGGCAGATCCATTACGAACCCACCGCCCTGGCCTACACGGAGGCTCCCGAGGGTGTCGCCGACGCCCTCCGCCAGCGTCGGCGGTGGGCCTACGGCACCGTCGAGCTGCTGGCCAAGCACGCCCGGTCGATGCTGCGGCCCGACGAGGGCCGGGTGGGCCTGCTCCACCTGCCCTGGACGCTGCTGTCCCAGGTGCTGCTCCCCCTCGGCGGCCCGTGGCCGACGCCTTCCTCGTCTATCTGCTCCTCGTCGGCCGCCTCACGACGGCGGCGGGCCTGTTGCTGCTCACGGTGCTGCTCGAGTTTGTCGTCACCGCCGCCGTCGTGATCGGCGAGCACGAGGACCGCCGTCTCCTCGCCGCCGTTCCCCTCCAGCGCCTCCTCTGGCGCCCGTTGACGTTGCTGGCGGTGGTGGGCAGTGCCATCCGCTGGGTCGGCGGCGAGCGGCAGCAGTGGGGGCGGGTGCGGCGCCGCAACAGCGTCGTCGTCCCGGCCGCGGCCGTCCCCCTGCCCGAGGCTGTGCTCCCGGTGGGCGACTGCGATTCCCACTTCGCAGGACACTGACCGGAAAGGCCACAGGCACCGGCCTGCTACCTTCACTCGGCGTGACCGCCCCAGTTCGTGTCGTCTTCCTCGGCGGCCTCGGTGAGATCGGGCGCAACTGCGCCTGCATCGAGGTCGACGACCGCATCCTGCTCATCGACTGCGGGATCATGTTCCCCGACCCCGACATGCCCGGGGTCGACCTCGTGCTCCCCGACTTCACCTACCTGCGGGAGAACGCCGACCGGATCGAGGGCGTCGTCCTCACCCACGGCCACGAGGACCACGGCGGCGGCCTGGCCTTCCTGCTGGCCGAGGTGGCGCCGGTGCCGATCTACGGGTCGGCGCTGTCACTGGGGCTGGCCCGCAACCGGATCGAGGAGGCGGGGATGCTGTCCCGCACCGAGCTGATTCCGGTGGTCGACGGGGAGCGGCGCAAGATCGGGCCGTTCGACTGCCAGTTCATCCCCGTCACCCACTCGGTGCCCCACGGCTTCGCCACCGCCATCTTCACGCCGGCCGGCACGATCCTGCACTCGGGCGACTTCAAGATCGACCAGAACCCGGTCGACGGCCGGATGACCGACCTCGCCCTGATCGGGGAGATCGGCCGGCGGGGCGTACGGCTTCTGCTGTCCGACTCGACCAACGCCGAGGAGGCGGGCCATACGCCGTCGGAGTCGACCGTCGGCGTCGTGCTCCGGGAGCTCTTCTGGGAGCACAGCAGCAAGCGGATCATCGCCGCCTGCTTCGCCTCCCACATCCACCGGGTGCAGCAGATCGCCGAGGTCGCCATCGAGTGCGGCCGGTCGATCGCCTTCCTCGGCCGATCCATGCAGCAGAACGTCCGCCTGGCCCGGTCCATGGGCCTCCTCAGCCTGCCCGACGACCGGATCGTCGACGTCGACGAGATCGACCGCTTCGAGCCCGGCCAGGTCTGCGTGATCTGCACCGGCTCCCAGGGCGAGCCCATGAGCGCCCTGGCCCTCATGGCCGCCCACGAGAACCACCGGGTCAAGCTCGGGGCCGAGGACACCGTGATCATCTCCGCCCACCCCATCCCGGGCAACGAGGCCAACGTGTCCCGGGTGATCGGCGGGCTCCACCGGGCCGGGGCGGACGTCGTGCACTCCGGGCTGGCGCCCGTTCACGTCTCGGGCCACGCCAACCAGGAGGAGCTCAAGTTCCTGCTCAACCTGGTCCGTCCTGAGTACTTCGTCCCCGTGCACGGCGAGTACCGCCACCTCGTCCACCACGCCCGGCTGGCCCGGGGCACCGGGATGGACGAGGAGCACGTGATCATCTGCGAGGACGGCGACATGCTGACCCTTTCCGACGGGGGCATCGACGTCGAGCGCCGCTTCGCCCCCGCCGGTTATCTGTATGTGGACGGGGTGGTGGGCGACGTCGGCCGCGGCGTGCTGCGCGACCGCCGCCAACTGGCCGCCGAGGGGATCGTCGTGGTGATCGTCACCATCGACGGCCACACCGGCGAGATCGTGACCGGCCCCGAGATCGTCACCAAGGGCTGGGTCCACGCCCCCGAGGCCGAAGGTCTCCTCGAGGAGGCCAAGGAAGCCGTGCGCCGGTCCCTGACCGAGGCCATCGACCAGAACGCCCTCGACTTCGAGACCCTCCGGCGCCACGCCCGCAGCGGCCTCCAGAAGTTCATCACCAGCCGCACCAAGCGCCGTCCCGCCGTCATCCCGGTGGTGATGGAGGTCTAGCCCGACCAACCGGCGCTCCTGGGTCGCGCCTAGCGCGACGGGTGAGCGCAGGTTCGAGGGTTAGAGCTGGCGCACGGGGTCAAGCAGGACGGGTGTGGCCGCTGTTACGGTTGTGCCGTGGCCTCCCGAACGAAACGCCGCCCTCCCGCCAAGCCCGCCCGGGCCGCTGCCAAGCCGGCTCCGGCCCGATCGGCGGCGCCCGCCCGGCCGGCGGCCGGCGCCCCGAAGCCGATCGGTCGGCTGCGCGCCCACCGGCGGGAGATCGTGGGCGTCGGCCTGCTGCTCCTGGCCGGCGTCGGCGCGCTCGGCATCTGGCTGAGCGTCGCCGGGGCGGCCGGCGACGCGCTGAAATTTCTCGGCGGTGCGGCGGTCGGGTTGGGTGTCGTGGTCCTGCCGGTGGTGGCCGCCGCCTTCGGCGTGGCCCTGCTCCGGCACCGGGAAGGGGAGCTCGGCCGCTTGGCGGCGGGCGGCGGTCTGGCCAGCACCGGCTTCGCCGGGCTGCTCCATCTGCTGCGTCCGGCGTCCAAGATCGGGCCGGGCCTCGATGGCTGGCGACGGGCGGGCGGCGTTCTCGGCGCCGCCGTGGGGCATCCGCTCCGCTCCCTGGCCGGGGCGTGGGGGGCCGGGCTCATTTTCGCCGCCCTGGCCTTCGTCGGCAGCCTGATCCTGCTGCGGCTCTCCTTCGACCAGGTTTGGCGGGGCCTGCGGCGAACAGGCGCCGCCGCGTGGCACGCCCTTGGTGGCGGGCTGCGCCGCCTGACGACGCTGTCCGGCGGTGGCGGCGACGACGGCGGCGAAGCGAGCGACGTCGTCGCCCTGGACCGCCACACCCACGCCACCGCTCCGACGCCCCCGGCCGCGCCCACCCGCCGGTTCCGGCCCGGGATTGACCACGACGACGAGGAGCTCTCCGCGGCCGGGGACGGCGACGGCGACGACAGCCGCGGCGACGACGCCGATGACGACGACTCGGGCCTCACTGCCGCCCTGACCGTCGACCTCACCGACGGCGCGTCATCGGCCGGCACGGATACGTCCCCGATCGGCGCCGGCGGGGCCGGCGGCCCCGCT
>JAUZEX010000488.1 GCA_030838815.1 Actinomycetota bacterium | reverse complement strand
CGCCGTCGTCGACGATGTCGAAGTTCCTCCGTCCCCGGGCCCTTCGACAGGCGGGGAGTCGGGCCCGGGCCGACGCCCCCGACTCACGGTCGCCACATCCAGCGGATGGGAGCCCGACGCGGGGAGCGCGGCGACGACACACGCTCCCGCCGCCAACAGGGCGACGAGAGCGACGATCGGTCGAACGCGACGGTACGGGCGCCGCTCCGGGCCGGGATCCACGGGAGTCAACGGGGTGGGAACCCGGGCGAATCGGTCGGGGGGATGTCGCCTCGGGCGAGGCGTTGGGTGACGGCGCCGACGGCCCGGCGGCTGCGTTGCCAACCGACCACGTGCCAGGTGAGCCGCTCGTTCGGCCCAACCGCTTCGATCTCCCAGGGACGATGGAGGACCAGGTGGGCGGCGAAGCCAGCGGCGGTGAGGACGACAAGCAGGGCGATGTCCAGGAGGACGAGCAGCAACGGCACCACGAAGAACCACACGAGGGCCGCGAACACGATCGTGCCGATCACGAAGGCCAGCGCCGCCAGCGGGTTGTCGCCGTCGAATACGTCCAGGGCGTCGAGCCAGTTGCCTCCGCCCGAGCGCGGCTGAGGATTGGAGCTCGTCCTACGGACACGGGTGGGGAAACCACGCCAGCGCACCCGCTGTTTGGGAAGCCAGCACCGCCCGACGCGCCAGGTTTCACCGGTCGGCGTTGTCACGGCGCGGCTCATGGGAGGGCGGCCACGGCCACCACCGGCGCGGCGGGCGGCTTGTCACCCAGTGACCCGGCGAACGGTGCGGTGGAGAAGTTGAAGATGCCGCCGTCGGCGCCGACCATGAGGTAGCCGTCGCCGTAGCGGACCATCCCGACGACCGGCTTGTTGAGCTTGGTGGCGCCCATGGAGCCCCGGAAGGGGGCGTCGAAGGCGAAGATGCCGCCGTCGCTGGCGACGAGCCAGTAGCCGGCGCCGTCGGAGTCGGGGACGAGGCTCTGCACCGGGGCGTTGAGCTTCTTCCCGCCCATGCTGCCGGCGAAGCGGGCGTCTCCGAAAGCGAAGATGCCGCCGTCGGAGGCGACCATGTAGTAGCCGTTGCCGGAGGGGGTGGCGACGGAGCCGAGGACCGGTCCGTTGAGCTTTGCCTGGCTCATGTCGCCGAGGACCGGCGCGTCGCCAAGGGCGAGGGCCCGGCCCCGGTTGGTGAAGATCCAGTAGCCACGTCCGGTCGGTGTGGCGGAGAGGCTGGCCGGCTCTTCGTCTGGGGCCAGCTTGTCCATGTCGACGTTGCCCAGCGTGATGGCGTTCCCGAGGGTCTGGACCGTGCCGTTCTTGTTGAGGATCCAGTATCCGTCGCCGGTGGGGGTGGGTTCGAGGTCAACGGCGCCGGCGGCGGCGCTGCCCAGTTGGGCGGCGCCGCCGAAGTTGTAGACGCGCCCGTCGGCGGCGAGGGCCCAGTAGCCCGAGCGGTTGACGGTGGGATGTTCCGGGGCCGGATCGCGGCTGGGGGCGGGCGAACCCGGCGGCGGTGTCGACGGTGCGGGATCGGATGCCGTCCATGTTTGGCCGATGACAGCCGAGGCGTCCACGGCGGCGGAGGCCGTGACGGTCGTCTGGCCGGCGACGAGCGAGGTGAAGGCGAAGGACGCGGATCCGTGGTGTGTCGGTACGCTCCAGCGGGAGCCGGCGTTGTGGGCGTCCCCGAAACTGAAGATCATGCCGTTGTCGGTGAACATCCAGTAGCCCGAGGAGTCGGGGGTCGGGATGATCCCAACGACGGGGCGGGCCGGCGGGTTGGCGCCGAGCGAACCCATGAACGGCCGGTCGGAGAAGTTGAAGATCCCACCCCCGCTGCCCACCAGCAGGTAGCCGGAGCCGTAGGGGATCATGCCGGTGACGGGCTTGCCGAGCTGCGTGGCGTGCATGTCGCCTTTGAAGACGGCGTCACCGAAGGCCGATATCGCCCCGCCGCTGCTGAACAGCCAGTAGCCCTGCCCGGAGGGCGTGGCGACGATCCCCGCCACCGAGAATCCGCCGCCGAAGGGGGCGAAGGTGGGCGTGCCGAGCGCCCACACCGAGCCGCCGACCGTCGTCACCCAGACCCCACCGGCGCCGCCGGCGATGCCCACGACGGAATCCGCGGCGCCGATCCCGGTGTCGACGACGGTGGAGCCAGCGTCACCAAAGGGGTACACCTGGCCGTCGTCGGTGGCCACCCAGTAGCCGTTTCCGGAGGCGGTGGCGGCGATTCCCACCACCAATCCGGTGAGGTCGGTGTGGGACAGGTCGCCCTCGAAGGATGCGCTGCCATAGGGGAACACGTGGCCGGCCGAGTCGACAAGCCAGTAGCCGTCGGCGCCGTGGGGCGCCATCCCCACGACATCGGGAACGGCGACGTCGCCCGTCGTGGTGAAGCCGACCAGGGTGCCGTCCGCCGCCGCTCCGCCGGCCACCCGCACCATCGCAGTCACCGTCTCGACCGCTCCGGGCTTGAGGGTGCCCGCCGTCTGCGTCAACGTCACCTGATACGCGCCGGTCGCGGCCACTGACCGATCGGCCAACCCGCCCAGCGAGGCGGCGGCGAGGACGACAATGAGCGCGCGACGAGCAAGATGCACAACGACTCCTGGTTGGGGGCATCGATACTTTCGTCGACCCGCCGGTCGGCGCCTCCCGGCGTGATCCACCCACACCGCCCGAGCGTGGCCATAGGTTCTCTCCCAGGAGGGCGGACATGTCCGACGACACTGCCTGTGCCCCCGGGCGGGCGATGCGGCCCCGTAGGTCAGACTGGTGGGGTGGACGACGAGGTGCTTGCTGGTGGTGTCGCCAATGCCGGAGCCGTGACGAGGCGCGGCGAATACGTGCTTCGGCCATCGAATCCCAACTCTGGGTCGATCCACCGTTTCCTGTCGTCGTTGCGCGCCGTCGGTTTCGAGGGTGCCTCCCTGCCCGTCGGCGTTGAGGGTGACGGTCGTGAGCGGCTCATGTTCATCGAGGGTGAGGTCCCTCTGCCGCCCTATCCGGCCTGGGTGCAGACTGACACCGCGCTGACTTCCATCGCCACGCTGATGCGAGGGTTCCACGACGCGGCCCGGAGTTTCGATCCGGCCGGCTGCACGTGGAGC
>JAUZEX010000245.1 GCA_030838815.1 Actinomycetota bacterium | reverse complement strand
AAGGGATGGTTCAGCGGCGTGACCAGCGCGATGTCGGTCGTGCGGGCTGACCGAACCGGCCCGACCGGGTCGGAGACCTGCGACTGGAAGATGGTGAAGAAGCGAGTGACGCCGTCCTCCACCTTCTCCTCGATCACGAGGTCGGCCTGGTTGATGCCGATCTGGGGCCGGGCCTTCGGGGCGTTGTCGATCTTCACCACCAGGGCCGCCCGGGCCGGCACGGCCGGGTCGGCCGGGAGCCCGGTGAGCGGGCTGGCGTTGGCGGCGACGGCCGGCGCCGTGGTCGTCGACGGCGGGGCCTGGGTCGTGGACGTGTTGGCCGCCTGCTTCTTGCCGCCCCCGGAACAGGCGGCGCCGAGCATCGACAGGACCACGACGGCGACGGCTCCGGCCCGGGGCCGGCGTCCGATGCGAAGGGGGATCACAGGGCTGGACACCGGGGCGAGGCTACCCGGCGGCGGTCAGGGTGCCGGGCCCCGGGTGGCAGGCGGAGCGGTCGAATTCTGGCCCCCCGGCGCTCCGGCGGGGCAAGATGCACCCGGACGTGCGAACGACCCCCGCCCCCGGCTGCTGCATCGACGCCCCGGTCACCGGCCCGCCGGCGAGCGACGCCGGAACGCGCCGGGCCGTCCGCCTGCTGCTGTGAGGCCGGCCGCCGTCCCCGGGGCGGGAGCCGTGCCGGCCGTCGACGACCTGGTGGTGGTGCGGGCCGGCGGCCACGCCTACGGCATCCCGGTGCGGGCCGTGATCGAGGTGACCCGGATGGTGGCGTTGTCGCCGCTCCCCGACGCGCCGGACTGGGTGGCGGGTGTGCTCGACCTCCGGGGCCTGCCGGTGCCCGTCGTGGATCTGGCCCGACGCCTGGGGCGGCTGTCGCGGACGCCGGTCCTGGAGCGGCGCATCGTCGTCGCCGGCGGCGTCGACCCCGTCGGCCTCATCGTCGACGAGGTCACCGGCGTGAGCCCGGCCGGCCCACCGGCGCCCGACGGGGGCCCGGCGTCGCCGCTGGTGCGGCGGGCGGTGCGGGTCGGAGCCGAACTCGTCATGGTCCTCGACGAGTCGGCGCTCTGGACGGGGCGGGGTGGCTGAGGCCGGCCCCGGCCGGAGGGAGCTCGTGCGCGTCACCGCCGAACTCGTCGGGGCCGAGGTCGGGTCGGCGCGGGCGGGCGATCTCGACCGGGCGGTGCGGGCCGCGGCACGGGCCGCCGGCCAACCGCTGGGCGGCGGGACCCTGGCCCACCGGCTGCGGACGGCCCCGGCCTCCGACCCGGTGCGGCGAGCGTTCGTCGAGGCGCTCTCGGTCTCCGAAACGCACTTCTTCCGCATCCGGGCCCAGTTCGAGGCGTTCGCCGAACGGGTGCTGCCGGCGCTGCTCGTCGCCCGCCGGCGGGCGCGGCGGCTCCGTCTGTGGAGCGCCGGCTGCTCGACCGGGGAGGAGGCGTGGTCCCTGGCCATCCTCGTCGAGCGGCTCGTCCCGCCCGGATGGGACGTCACCGTCCTCGGCACCGACGTCGACGAGGCGGCCCTGGAGCGGGCCCGGCGGGGCGTGTACGGCCCCCGGTCCTTCCGGGAGGCGCCCGGATGGGTCCGGTCCGGGTGGTTCACGCCGACGGCCGACGGCTGGGAGGTCGACGCCCGTCTCCGGCGCCGGGTCCGCTTCGCCGCCCTCAACCTCGCCACCGACGCCTATCCCTCCCCGGCCAGCGGCACCGACGGGATCGACCTCCTGCTCTGCCGCAACGTCTTCATCTACTTCACGCCCGACGCCCGGGCCCGTACGACCGCCCGGCTCAGCCGGTGCCTGGCCCCGGGCGGCTGGCTGGCCCTGGCCCCGGCCGAGTTGTCGCTGGCGCCCCTTCCCGATCTCGACGTCCGGTACTTCCCCGCCGCCATCCTCCACCAGCGGGCGGATCCGGCCGCGCCCGGGCCCCGATCGGGAGCAGCGCCGGCGGGTGCGACCGGGCCGGCGGCCCGACCGCACGGCCCGGAGCGGCCACCGGGAAAAACGACGGCGGCCCCGTCCGAGGCCGCCCCAGGCGCCGCCGGATGGTTGGACGAAGCCCGGGCCTGCGCCGATCGGGGCGACCGGAAGGAGGCGGGACGGCTCATCGAGGCGGCCCTGGAGGCCGATCCCCTGCTGGCCCCGGGCCGGGAGCTGCGGGCCCAACTGCTCCTCGAGGGCGGTGACGACGAGGGCGCCGAAGGCGACCTGCGGGCCGCCCTCTTCCTCGACCCCGGCCTGGCCGTGACCCACGCCACCCTCGGGGCCCTCCTCGCCCGCCGGGGGGAACGGTCGAGGGCGACGGCGGCCGGGGCCGAGGTCCGGCGCCTCCTGGCCGGCCGGGCGTCCGGCGACTCCGTCCCCGGCGCCGGCGGCCTGACCGTCGGCCGCCTGCTGGCCGACCTCGACACCTGGGACCACCCGTGAGCGAGCGCCGAAGGCGCAAAGCTGCTTGTGAGCCGGGCGGACCGGAGGTTTCATCGATGGGGGCCGGCGGTGACTGAGTCGCCGGCAGCCGACGTCCCGCCGGTCGACGAGCGCGTCGAGCGGGTGCTGGCCGAGCGGGCCCGGCGCCTGGCCCGTCCGCTGGAGGAGCCCGACCGCGACGCCGCCGACGAGGTCGTCGTCCTCGAAGCCGGCGGGGAACGCTACGCCGTCGACATCCCGAGCGTGGAGCGCGTCCAACCCGTCGCCACCGTGACCCCCCTCCCGGGGCTCCGTCCGCCGTGGGTCGGCCTCGTGACGCTCCGGGGGGAGATCCTTCCCGCCCTCGACCTGCCGTCGTACCTCGGGCGGCCGCCGGCCTTCGCCGGCCGCGCCGCCGCGACCCTTCGGGCGGGCCACTGCGCCGTCGTGGCCTTCGGCGGCCTACGAGTGGCGCTCCTGTCGGAGGCCCCCGTGGCGCTGTCCGTGCGACCCCCGGGCGGTCTCTCGGCGCCGCTGGCCGAAAGCACGGCCCCGGCGGGGGCCGTCGTCGGCGTGACCGACGACCTCCTCACCGTCCTCGACATCGCGACCATCCTCGCCGACCCGGCGCTGGTGGTGGACGATGACGGGAACGCCGGGTAAGCACGATCCGGAGAAACGGGGACATGCAGACCATCCGTTCGAAGATGATCCTGGCGCTGGTCGTGCCGATCGCCGTCCTCCTCCCGGTGGCGGCGGTCACCCTGGCGGCCACGAACTCCAGCCGCCACACCTCGAAGGCCGTGGGGCGCTCGTCCGACATCCTGGAAAGCGCCCAGCGCCTCCTGCTGGCCGCCGTCGACAGCGAGACCGGCGTCCGGGGCTTCGTGATCACCCATGACGACGCCTTCCTCGAGCCCTACAACGCCGGCCGGGCCAACTTCGACGCCGAGGCGGCGACGCTCCGCCGGGTGCTGGCCACCGAACCGCACCAGGCGACACGCCTGGAGAAGATCGTCGCCATCGAGCTGCAATGGCGAAGCCAGGTCGCCGAGCCCGAGATCGCCGCCATCCGGGCCAACAGTGCCGACGCCGCCACGCAACGGGTCCACAGCGGGCAGGGCAAGGCACTCAAGGACCAGGTCCGGGCGGCCGACGCCGATCTCGTCAACGCCGAGCGGCAGATCTTCCGGAACCGCATCGCCGCCAACGACCGGGCCGTCAACCGGGCCCGCGTCGCCGCCATCGTCGGCCCCACGCTGGTGGCGCTCCTCCTGCTCGGACTGGTGCTGGCCCTGGCCCGCAACATCGCCGGGCGGCTGGCCGACGTCTCGGACGGAGCCGCCGCCCTGGCTTCGGGAGACCTCCGGCGGCGGGTGGGCGAGACCGGCCACGACGAAATCGCCCGGCTGGGGCGGTCCTTCAACGCCATGGCGACCCGTATCGAGGAGTCGATCGTGGCCGACACCCGCCGCCGAGAGGCCCTCCAGACCGCCGTCGAACGGTGCAGCGCCTTCTCGGCCAGGGTGGCGGCCGGCGACCTCACCGTCCGGATCAGCCCTGACGGCGACGGCGACCTCAACCGCCTCTACGACAACCTCAACGGGATGGTGTCGGACCTCGGGACGATCTCCTCCGCCATGCGGAACCGGGCCAACGAGATCGGCCGGGCGTCGAGCGGCGTACTGGCCGCCGTCAGCCAGCACGCCACCACCGCCAACCAGCAGTCGGCCGCCATCTCCGAGATCGCCACGACGGTGAGCGAGGTACGGATGACCGCCGAGCAGACCGCCTCCAAGGCGGCCGAGGTGGCCGCCCTGGCCCAGGGCTCGGCCAGGGCCGGCGACGACGGGCTCGACGCCGTGCGCTCCATCGTCGGGGGCATGGGTGAGATCCAGGCCACCCTCGACACGCTGGCGGCCAACATCCTCGATCTCTCGGAGCAGGCCCAGCAGATCACCGAGATCATCGCCACGGTGACGGACCTGGCCGACCAGTCGAACCTCCTGGCCCTCAACGCCAGCATCGAGGCGGCCAAAGCCGGGGAGCAGGGCCGGGGCTTCGCCGTGGTGGCGGCCGAGGTCCGCAACCTGGCCGACCAGTCGAAGGACGCCACGTCGGCCGTCCGCACCATCCTGGGCGAGATCCAGCGGGCCACCAATGCCGTCGTGCTGGCCACCGAGGCCGGGGCCCGTTCGGCCGAGGAACGCTCGGGCCAGGCCGAGCACGCCGGCGAGGTGATCGCCGAGCTGACCAGCGTGGTCCACCAGGCGGCGCAGGCCGTGCAGGTGATCGCCGTGTCGGCCCACGAGCAGAGCGTCGGGATGGACCAGATCGCCGTGGCCATGAACGAGATCCGCGACTCCTCGACGTCGTACGCCGAGGGCAGCGAGGCGCTGCAGCGTTCGGCCACCGATCTCGACGCCGTGGCCTCCGCGCTGCGCGATCTGGCTTCCCGGTACCGGGTCGAGGTGTGAGCCGGGCGGCGTCGTCGTGAGCGCCGAGAGCGCCTGGGAGCGGGAGCTGCGGGAGCGGCTGCTCGAGATCTTCGTGGCCGAGGCGGCCGAACGCCTGGCCGCCCTCGACGCCGCTCTGCTGGCCCTCGAAGGCGGAGCTTCGGAGGCCGACTCCCACCATCTGAGTGAGGCCTTCCGGCAGGCCCACACGCTGAAGGGCGGAGCCCGGGCCGCCGGGCTGCCCGATGTCGAGCGCGTCTCCCACGGCCTGGAGAGCGTCTTCGAGCGTCTCCGGCGGGGGGCGCCCGGCGGACCCGACACGTGGGGGGCCATCTACGCCGCGGTCGACGCCGTGCGGGCCCTCGTGGCCGGACGGGGGGCCGACGTCGACACCGTCGTCGCCGCCCTCGCCGTCCCCGGCCCGGCCGCCCCCCCGCCCCGGGCGCCGCCGCGGGAGCCACCGGCCTCCGCCAATGGGGGCGGGAACGGCGACGGACACCCGCCCTCCGCTCCACCGGTGCCGAGCGCCGCGGTGGGGCCGGCCGGGACCGCGCCCGTGCCGGTCGGTGACACCGTGCGGGTGCCCATGGCCCGGCTCGAGGGGTTGATGGCCGAGGTGCGGGAACTGCACGTCGCCCTCAGCGGCCTCCGCCAGCGGGCGGTCGACGCCCGGGCCCTCGATAAGGGGACGTCCCGTCTGGGATTGGTTCTGCGCCGGCGGCGGCGCCGCCCGTCCGCCGCCCCCGCCCCGGGCGCCGTACCCGATGACGGCCTCGATTTCATCGATGAGATGGGCGGGCTCCGCCGGCGGCTCGACGGCGATGTCCGGCGCCTCGAGCAGGTCGCCGCCGACCTCCACGACAGCGTCCGGCGGTTGCGCATGGTTCCGGTCGGAGTGGCCCTGGCGGGGATACCCCGGCTCGTGCGCGACACCGCCACCGCCTGCGGCAAGCAGGCCCGGATCGAGCTCCTCGGCGAGAGCACCGAGGTTGACCGCTCGGTGCTGGAAGGCATCGGTGGCGCGCTGACCCACCTGGTTCGCAACGCCGTCGACCACGGCCTGGAGGAGCCCGACCGCCGCCGCCGGAGCGGGAAGCCCACCATCGGCAGGGTCACGATCGACGCCCGGGAGGAACGGGGCACGCTCGTCCTCGAGGTATCCGACGACGGCGGCGGCATCGACGTCGAGGCCGTCCGCCGGCGGGGCGTCGAGCTCGGGCTCGTCTCGGCCGAGCAGGCCGCGCTCGCCGGCCTCGACCTGTTGTTCCGGCCCGGTTTCTCGACCGCGGGGCGGATCACCGAGGTCTCGGGGCGGGGGGTCGGGCTCGACGCCGTGGTGTCCACCGTGGAGTCGCTCCAGGGTTCCGTGGCCGTGCGCACCGAGGACGGAGCGGGCTCGACGTTCACGCTGACGCTGCCCCTCACGCTGGCCACCACCCGATCCCTCGTGCTCCGGGCCGCGGGCCGGACCGTAGCCCTGCCCCTGGCCGCGGTCAGCCGGGTGGTGCGGGTCGGCGCCGGAGACATCGGCCGCAGCAGCGGCCGGGCCGCCCTGATCGGTTCGGGAGGGCCGGTGGCGGTGGCGGAGCTGGCAGCCGTGCTCGGGTTCGACCGGGCTCCGGAACCGGCTGGCGGGAACGCGGCGGGGCCGCCGTCGCGGCTGGCGGTCATCGCCGCCTCGGGCAGCATCTCCGCCGCCGTCCTCGTCGACGAGATCCGGGGCGAGGAGGAGATCGTCATCAACACGCTGCCGGCGCCGCTGCACCGGGTCCGTTTCACCGCCGGAGCCACGATCCTCGGGACGGGCGAGGTCGTGCCCGTCCTCCACGCCGGCGAGGTATTCCGCGCCGTCGCCGGTCATCGCCCGGCCGGGCCGGCCACGGCCGCCGACGACGGGCCGGCGCCGTCCCACCGGCGGGTCGTCGTGGTGGCCGACGATTCGGTCACCACCCGGACGCTGGAACGGGTCATCCTGGAGTCGGCCGGCTACGAGGTTCGCACCGCCGCCGACGGCGGCCAGGCCCTGGCGCTGGTGCAGGCCGGCGGGTGCGACGCCGTGGTGAGCGACGTGCAGATGCCCGTCCTGGACGGCTTCGCCCTCTGCGAGCGGCTTCGGGCCGACGCCCGCTACCGGGACCTCCCCGTCGTCCTGGTGACGGCGCGGGGGTCGCGCAGCGACCAGGAGCGCGGCGTGGCCGTCGGCGCCGACGCCTATATCGTGAAGGGCGAATTCGACCAGGAGAACCTCCTGGCCACGCTGCGGAGGCTCCTCTGACACGACTGCGGGTGTTGGTGGCGGACGACTCCGCCGCGGCTCGGGTGCTGCTCCGGGGCATCCTCGAAGCCGACCCGGGGCTGGAGGTCGTGGGCGACGCCCGGGATGGGCTGGAGGCGGTGGAGCTGG
>JAUZEX010000485.1 GCA_030838815.1 Actinomycetota bacterium | reverse complement strand
GCCGATCGGAAAACGCCCGCTGTCGAACCCTTCGAGGGCGATGTTGAGCAGGCCGTCGGCCGCTTTCGGATCACCCCGAATCAGGGCCAGCTCGCCGAGGAAGAATTCGGCTAAGTGGGCCCGGGAGACGAAGCCGGTCCTCACCGCCATGGCCCGGGCGTTCTCCAGGAGTCGCTCGATCTGCTGGATGCCGGTACCTCCCAACTGCTGGAGCAGCATGGCCTGGCCGAGGAGAGCGTCGGCTCGATTCGGGGCGTCCTCGTCGCTCGCAGCAGCGAGCGTCCTCGACAGCCAGTCTGCTCCCTCCTCGGGGCGGGTGAAGAGCCAGTAGGGCCACAGGAAGTCAGCGAGGCGAAGGGCGAGGTCGTGCTCTCCCCGGTCCAGCGACCACTCGAGCGCGCTGCGGAAGCTGTCGTGGTTGGCGTCGGCGACTCGTTGGGCCACGGTCGTGTGGTTCATGAATTCCTGGAAGGGATACCTCTCGGCCAGGGCGAGAAAGAAGTCGCGATGTCGCCGCTGGGCGGCTTCCGTCTCTCCCGCGTCGGCCAGCTTCTCGCCGGCGTATTCGCGCACCGTCTCGAGCAGTCGGTACCGCACGTCGACATTCCCGCCCTCGACTCCCACCAGCGACTTGTCGACGAGGCGGGAGACGAAGTCGAGGACCTCGAAGCCTCCGACCCCCGCCGGTCCGGCGTCGTCGCCGACCACTGCCTCGGCACCTTCGAGGTCGAAGCTTCCGGGAAAGACCGACAAGCGCCGGAGGGCGGTCCGCTCGGGGACTGGAAGGAGGTCGTGACTCCAGTCGACCGTGGCCCGCAATGTCTGGTGACGCGGCACCGAGGAGCGCGCACCTCCCTTCAGCAGCCGGAACCGGTCGTCGAGGCGCTCAGCGATCTGATGGGCGCCGAGCACCCGGACCCGGGCCGCGGCCAGTTCGAGCGCCAGCGGGATCCCGTCGAGGCGCCGACAGATCTGACCCACGGGGACGGCGTTGGCGGCGCTGAGGTCGAAGCCGGCCTGGGCGGCTCGGGCCCGTTCGCAGAAGAGAGTGACGGCGTCCGACCCGGCCAGATCGGCGACCCCGCCGATCTCAGCGGAGGGAACGGAGAGTGGCGGCACCCGCCACGCCACTTCACCCGGGAGGCCGAACAGTTCGCGGCTCGTGCCGACAATGGAAACCGTCGGGCAGCGGGGGAGCAGCTCATGGACCAATTCGGCGGTCCCGTCGACGAGGTGTTCGCAGTTGTCGAAGATCAGAAGGACGCGGCGCTCCTCGAGGTGTTCGCACAAGCGGTCGGTGAGGGACCCCGGAGCCATCGCCGCTCCGGAGGTCAGCCCGAGGGCGGCCATCAGGGTCGGCGCCACCAGGCCGGGATCGCTCACCGGTCCAAGTTCCACCAGCCACACACCATCCGGGAAGTCGTCGAGGAGGTCGGCGGCCGCCTCGAGGGCGAGGCGGGTCTTGCCGACTCCCCCCACACCGGTGAGCGTCACGAGCCGGGCCGACCGGAGGAGCTCTCTGACCTCGCTCAGTTCCCGGCTCCGTCCGACGAATGAGGTCAGCGTCCCAGGAAGGTTGTGGCGGCGGGACCTCGGCGAGCGAAGTGGAGGGAACGAGGACGGTAGGGCGCGGTGGCGCACCTGGAACACCCGTTCCGGCCGGGTGAGATCGGCCAGCTGCTGCTCGCCCAGGGGAACGAGCGACACGTCCGGGGGGAGCTGGTCGCGGAGGAGGTCGGCGGCGACCTGCGAACAGAGGACCTGGCCGCCGTGGCCCAGCGAGAGGAGCCGGGCGGTCCGGTTGAGCGTGGGACCGACGTAGTTGCCATCGCGGGACTCTGCGGCACCGGCGTGGATGGCCATGCGGACCCGCAAGGGAGCGGCGGAGACCCATTCCTCACCCAGGAGGCTGCACTGGCCGGCGACGGCTGCGGTCAGTGCGCCCTGGGCCGTCGGGAAGGCGGCGCACAGGCCGTCCCCGGTGTGCGAGAACACCCGGCCCCTGGCGTCCTCAACCGCCTGGCAGAGCAACCGGTCATGTCGCGTCAGGTCTTCGGACATCGAGTCGTGGTCGCCTTCCCAGCGCCTGGTGCTGGCCTCGATGTCGGTGAACAGGAACACCACGGTGTCGCCCGCCGAGCGCGACGGCGCCGCTCCGACCTCGGGCACGAGGCCGGGGACGCGTTGCGGGAGACCGTCGAGCTCGGGACGCTGGTGGAGGATCTGGTCCTCGAGCCCTCGCAGCCACGGCGTGGGCTCGAGGCCGAGCTCGTCGCGCAGCACCCTCCGGACCTCCTGATAGGCCCGCAGGGCATCGGCCTGACGGCCGAGGCGGTACAGAGTGACCATGAGCTGGCCCCAGGCCCGCTCCCGCAGAGGATTTCCGGCCACGTGCGTCTCGAGCCGGGCCAGCGCCCGCTCCGGCCGACCGACGGCCAACTCCGCTTCGACCAGCTCCTCCTCGGCGCCGAGTCGCACCTCCTCCAGCCGGGCGGCTTCGAGTCGGGCGAAGCGACGCTCGGCCAGATCGGCGAGAGCCGGCCCCCGCCACAGACCGAGCGCCTGCTCCAGCGCCTCGGCGGCGGCAGGGGCGTCGCCCCGTTCGAACGCCTCCCGGCCGGCGGCCGCCAGAGTTTCGAAGCGGTGGGCGTCGACCTGAAGCCGGTCGGCTTCGAGGACGTAACCGGGCTCGCGGCCCACCAGACACTTTCCATCCTCCGGGCAGGCGTCGGACAGGCTGTGGCGGAGCCGGGATACCAGGCTCTGGACGCTGGCGTTGGGATTCGCCAGCGGCCGCGTCCCCCACAGTTCGTCCACGACGGAGTCGAGGGAGACGACCCGGTTGAGGTGAAGGACGAGCATGGCCAGCAGTGCCCGCTGCTTCGGACTGCCGATCTGGACCACCCGGCCGTCCGACACCACTTCGAAGGTGCCGAGGACCCGGAACTCGAGCGGACCGGCTCCGCTTGTGGCCATGGCGGAAGGGTACGTCCGCCCGAAGCTCAGGTCCCGGGAAGCGAATCCCGCGTCAGCGTCGCGCCAGGACGACGTCAGCGCCGTCATTCATGATCGGCGCAGATCAGGACCGAGACACGGAGGACCACCATGGACCCGACCACGATCCTCTCCGACGCCCGCCTGGCCCTCGAGGCGACCGCCGGACGGGCCGCGGCGATGCTCCGCGCTCTTCCGGACCTGGAGATGCCGCTGCCCGACCCCGCCTACTGGACCGTGCGGGAGTCCGTCGTCCACCTGGTGAACTACGCCGGGATCTACGCAGACATCGCCCAGGGCATGGCATCCCCCGTCCGGGGGCTGACCAAGGAGAACCTCGCCGCCGAGCACGACCTGCGGATCGCCGACATCCCCGAGACCGATCCCGCCGCGCTGGCCGATCTTCTTCTCGAATCGGTGGACGGGCTCCTGGAAGGCACGGCCGCCCTCCCCGGCGATCAACCGGTGATCTTCCACGGTGGGATCGGCCTCGACGTCGCCGGTCTGGTCGGAATCTCGCTGGGCGAGCACCTTCTCCACGGGTACGACATCGCAGCCGCCGTCGGCGCGCCGTGGAGCATCGATCCGGGCCATGCCCATCTCGTCCTCTACGGCTACGCCCCCTGCTACGAGCACATCGTGAACCCCAAGACGGCGCAGGGCCTCAACGCCGGCTTCGGCATCGAGATCCGAGGGGGGGCCGAGTTCACCGTCCGCTTCACCGACGGCATCTATAGCGTGGAGCCAGCCGGATCCCTCCCGATCAATTGCACGATCTCGGCCGATCCCGCCGCTTTCCTCCTCGTCGGTTCCGGACGCCTCAGCCAGTGGCCCGCCATCGCCCTCGGCCTGTATTCGCCCGGTGGGCCCGACCCGCAGCTCGCCCTCAGGTTCCTGGACCTCTTCGTATACCCGTAGGACGACCTATGGGTCAGGTTCGTCCCCAGTCACCCGGGGAGATCGTGGCGGACCGGGCCCTTGCCGGGAAGACCTCTGAAACCCTCCTCCGGAGCCTCGGGGAAACGGCCTGAACGGTGCGGAAACAGGCGCTGACCAGGGCATTCATGCGAACGCACCTGGTCAGCGGAGAGCGGAGGGAGTGGGATTTGAACCCACGGAACCCGGAGGCTCAACGGTTTTCGAGACCGTCCGATTCGGCCGCTCTCGCATCCCTCCGGGGGGAGAGTCTAGTGAGGGGTCTCAGGCCAGCGGGGCCCGACGAACGGCGAAGAACTCCCGCAGGAGGCGGGCCGCTTCCTCGGCCGCGATCCCGGGAATGACGGCGAACTCGTGGTTGAGCCGGGGATCGGCGCCCAGGTTGTAGAGGCTGCCGCAGGCGCCGGCCTTCGGGTCGGTGGCGCCGAAGGCCACGGTGGCGACGCGGGCGGCCAGGGCGGCCCCGGCGCACATGGGGCACGGCTCGAGGGTGGCGACCAGCGTGCAGCCGTCGAGCCGCCAGCGGCCCAGGGTGGCGGCGGCGTCGCGCAGGGCGAGCAGCTCGGCATGGGCCGTGGGGTCTTTGGACAATTCACGCTCGTTGTGGCGCCGGGCCAGGACCTCGCCACCAGGGCCGATGACCACCGCGCCCACCGGAACGTCGTCATGCGCAACAGCCGCAACAGCCTCATCCAGCGCGAACTGCATGAAGTGACCTAAAGTGGACATTACGGGCGCGCAGGGTAGCAATGGGCACTTCCCTGCTTGGAAAAGCGAGGAAACGGCGATCGAAGACTCGACGGCGTACGGGGGTTCGAAGGGAACCCGATCCGGCCTGACGAATGAAGCCTCAGTGGCTTCGTCGGGCGGGGTTGGGGCCGTCCGGCGGGCCCGCTTCCCTAGCCGTCGGGCCCGCACCCTGAGTTTCGTGGCCGTCCTCGGCCTGTTCGCCAGCGGTGCCGGCAACTCCGCCCCGGGCTTCGCCGCCCCCCTCGGGTCCCAGTTCCTCTCCACGCTCCGGCTGAGCTCGGCCGGCGACGCTCCTGCCGCCGGCGCCACGCCGGCCGTCGATCCCGCCGCCGCGCCGGACGCCGTGCCGGTGGCCATGGAGCCGGTGGCGTCCACCGCTCCCGCCGCCGCACCGGAGGCGCCCCCGACTTCCGCACCTCCGGTCGACCGGCCGATCGTCGCTCCGGCCAACTTCCCCCGGGCCCGCGCCGCTGCCGCCCGGTCGACCCGCACCGCCTACGCCGCCGGCCCCAGGGATGGCGGCGTCTGGGCCGTCGTGGTCGGAATCGACGACTATCCCGGCACCGACGCCGATCTCAACGCCGCCGTGGCCGACGCCCGCGATGTCGAT
>JAUZEX010000483.1 GCA_030838815.1 Actinomycetota bacterium | reverse complement strand
CGAGAGGAGGTCGGGGCGGCCGACGTCGCCGATGAACAGCGTGTCGCCGGTGAGGACGCCCCACGGCTCGTCGCCGGGGCGCTCGGAGACGACCACCGAGATCGACTCCGGCGTGTGACCCGGTGTGGCCCGCACCTCCAGCGACACCTCGCCCAGGGAGAGCCGCTGCCCGTGGGCCAGGGGGTCCATGGCGAACTCGGTCCGGGCCGCCTCCCCGTAGCTGATGACGGCACCGGTGGCGGCGGCCAGCTCGAGGTGGCCGGAGAGGAAGTCGGCGTGGAAGTGGGTCTCGATCACCCGTTCGATCCCGAGGCCCCGGGCCTCGGCGTCGGCCAGGTACTGCGAGATGTCGCGCTGGGGGTCGACGACCACGGCCCGGCCGGTCGACTCGTCGCCGATCAGGTAACTGAACAGCGACAGGCATCCGAGCTCGTACTGGCGGAAGAACATGGTGTCGCCTCCCCGTGCAGGCCCCCAGTCATAGCCGCCGCGTCCGGGCCGGATAAAGCCACCGGCGGCCGCTTCCTATCCGTAAGCTCCCCTTGACCAATTTCTGCCAGCCGGAGGTGCCCCGATGGCGTTGCCCCGCAACCGACGGAGCCGCAGGCTCCGGGGTTTCACGAGCCTCCCCCAAGGCAGGCAGCGCTTCCTGGCCGCGCTCACCGCCGGCTTCCTGCTCGCCGGCGCGGCCGGCGCCGTGGCCGACGGCGCTCCAGCGGCTCCCAACTCCGCCGCCGCCGGCTCCGACCCGGCTCCCGACCCGGGCGGGCTGGGCCTGTCCCTGGGAGGTCTCCTGGGCCGGGCCCTGGGAGGCACCGAGTTGCTGGCGCCGGCCGGTCTCGGCCGGCTCCGGGTGCCGGGCGACGTCCGGATCCTGGTTGTCTCCTCGGGCGCCGACCACGCGACGTTCGGTGAGGGCTACGCCAAGCAACTCGCCCGCCCCAGCGGCGACGAAGACGCCGTCGGGCTCGGTACCTACGCCGCCTCCGTGCTCTTCCAGGTGGCGCCCAAGGCCCACGTGACCGCCGTCGACGTGTACCGCAAGGGCAAGGTGAGCCGGGCCGCCGTCGGCGACGCCCTCCACTGGGCCCGCGACAACGCCAAGGACCTCGACGCCGTGGTCCTCGCCTTCCCGCCCGCCGCCCTGCTCGACCCCATGGCCGCAGGCCTCGCCGAGCCGCCCGCCGCCGGGCAGAACGCCGCCGGGCAGAACGCCAGCGCGTCCGAGCGGATCGCGGCCGAGCTGGCCGACGGGTGGGCCACGTTGCGGGACGACGCCGCCGCCCTGGCCAAGGTCGGCATCGCCGTCGTCGCCCCCGCCGGCGACCTCGGCCCCGGGCCCCAGTCGGTGCTCGGCGTCGCCGGCCTCCCGGAGGTCGTCACCGTCGGCGCCGCCGACCGCGACGGCGTCGCCGCGGCCAGTGCCGGCGGGCCGTCCGTGTTCGGACGGGTCAAGCCCGACCTCGTCGCCCCGGCCGGCATCGCCGGCCTCGTGCCCGACGGTTCGGCGCTGGCCGGGCTCCTCGACCTGGGCGCCCCACCCGGCCCGGCCCCGGTGCTCGACCTGCCCGTCCCCGCCGCCGGCGGTCGTCCCGCCCTCGTCGGGTCGACCATTCCCGCCGCGGCGGCGGTCGCCGCCACCGCCGCCCAGCTCCACCGCGACGGCGTCGTCGACGGCGCCACCCTGCGGGGCATCCTCACCGCCGCCGCCGTCCCGCTGGCCGGTGTTCCGGCCTGGCGCCAGGGAGCCGGCCGGCTGGCCGAGGCGCCCCGGGGAGACCTCGCCCGGCAGCGCCCCCTGGTGGCCGGCCCTGCCGACCTCGGCCCCGAGCCCGCCGCCGGTCACCCCTGGGCCGCCGAGGTCAAGGTCCTGGGCGGCCGGCTCGCCGGTCCCGCCGGACCGTCCCTGACCGAGCGGATCACCACCGCCGCCTCGGGGAAGCGGGAGGCGCTCACCGCCGCCGGCGGCGAGGCCCGCCCCGCACCGGTGGTGACCGCCACGCCGGACGGCCTCCGCCTGTCGCTCGTCCCCGGGGACAACCCGTGGGCGCCGGGGGCGTGGTGCGGCTACGTCCACATCCCCTTGGCGGGCAACGCGGCCGCCTCCACCGGCCTGGTCGAGGACCTCCCCCTCTGCCTCGTCGAAGGGCTCTCGCTCACCGCCTTCAACTTCTACATCCACGACACGCCGGCCGAGGACCTCACCTTCGCCCTCCTGCCCGCCCTCCCGCCCGGGCTCGGCCTGCTCGACGGGCCGCTCATGGTGCTGCCCATCGACCCCGTCCACGAACCGCTCCTGGCCGGCGTCAGCGGGCCGGACGGGCTGGTCCACTTCCCCAACGTGCCGCCGGCCTACTTCGTCATGCGGCAGTTCTCCGACTACGGCGCGCCGGTGACGGAGGACCTCCCGGCGTCCGACGGCGGGAAGGCCACGCAAAAAGCCCGGGACCTGGGCGAGGCCAGCTACCTGAACTTCGACGCCCTGGTCCTGCCCAACCCCTGTCCGGAACGGATCCAGGACCACTGGCCCACCGGGACGCCATGCCATCAGGCCTGGCTGGAGCAGCGCTTCGGCGCGGGGTCGGTGCGCTACGACCGGACCACGGCCCGCTACATGGTCTCGACGCCGGCCGGTGAGATGGGCATCGTCTTCGACTTCACCAAGAAGTCGCCCGGCACCGCCGTCACCAGCCGCTACGTCGACCTCCTGGCCCACAACGACCTGCAGCACGGCTCGGCCGTCTCGCTCGAAAAGCTCCAGCCGGCGCTCGACGGCCTCGGTCTCCACCTGGCGCCGGCCTGGTCGTTCCAGTCGGCCGGCGCCGCCGGCGATCCCGAGGGGACGCTGGCCACTTACAAGGGCCTCGACGCCGAGCACCAGCCCACGTCGCTGGTCGGGGCGAGCACCTACCCGTTCGCCCTCACCACCCCGAACTACCGGGGCACGATGCAGCTCGACTTCGGCTACACGATCGACGACGCCCTGGTGGCCGTCGTCGTCACCGTCGGCCGGGAGACCCGGATCGCCCTCCTCACCCCCCAGGGCACGATGGAGCTGCCCCCGCTCGGCGACGTCGGCGGCGGGAAGGCGCCGGCCCAACCCCAGGATCTGGCCGCCCGGCTGCGCCAGGCGCTGGCCGGCGCCCGTCCGCCGGGAGCCCCGCCGGCCACCGACCCCCGGCAGCTGCCGCCGTTCGGCGTGGCCACCGGCCGGGCCTCGTTCACCTTCGACCTCAAGCCCCACGGCAACGCCGAGGGCACGCTGTCGTTCCTCACCCTGCCGCTCAACCCGCTGCGCCCGGCCAGCGTGCACCTGAGCGAGCGGGCGTTCGAGCTCACCACCTGGCAACGGATCGACTGGCCGCCGGCCATGCTTCCCCGCCACGGCAGCGACGTGATGGGCCACTCGTTCCAGGTCGACTCCCACTACTCGTCCCGGCAGATGAACCACCCGGCCTGCCGGCACATCGACAATCTCCGGTCGGCGGCCGACGTCTGCGAAGGCTGGCAGGTGATGGTCCACTCCCCCCTGGACGACGCGGAGACGTTCGACATCGTCGACACGGCGGACGGGCAGAGCTTCCTGGCCGCCGTCGCCGCCTCCGGTGGCGGGCTGTTCAATCCCCACCGGGGCCGCCAGGGCGAACGGAAGCCGCTGATCGAAGCCGGTGGGCTCCCGGTCCCGGCCCTGACCCGGGGGCTCGTATCGGCCGCCGGCCTCGGCGTGGTCGTCAACGGCCGCTTCTGGGAGCAGCTGGTCCTCCCGACGCCAGCCCTGGCCGCCCATCCCGGCACCTTCGAGGTCCGCATCCAGGACAACCAGCCCGGCCGGGCATCGGCCCTCCTCGGGCACCGGGACGGCCCGGTCGCGCTGGCGCCCTACGTCAGCGTCATCCCGTCCCACCGCCGGGTCGACACCGACCTCCTGCGGGAGGTGCCGGTCCCCCCGGCCGCCCCGGCGCCGCCGCAAGCTCCCGCCCCGGAGCAGCTCCGGGCGGGGGCCGGCCGGTACTAGCACCAACGTCCACTGGTGGGGCGCGCCGGGAAAAGCGGATCGTGACGTTCATCAACCGAACCGTCACCCCGGAGGCCCCATCGCCATGTACAGCTCCCGCCGCATCCTCTCCGCCCTGATCGTCGCCGGCTCCGTCACCGGGCTCGGCGGCGTCGCCTTCGCCGTCGCCAACTCCGTCAGCACGACCCCGGCGCCGGCCTTCGTCTCCCGCCTGGCCCCCGACCCGGCGGGCGACTCGGGATCGAACTCCGGCCCCGGCCGGCGGGATGACGCCCCCTCGACGACCAGCTCGTCGGGCCCGGCCACGTCCATCGGGACGGGCGGCCACGACGACCCGGCGACCCATGACGTGGGCGACGACCGCGGCGGGGCCACGGGCTCGACCACGGTCACGACCGCCGCCGGCGGCCACGACGACCCGGCGACCCATGACGTGGGCGACGATCACGGCGGGACCACCAACTCGACGACCAACTCGACCACGGTCACGACCGCCGGCAGCGGCCGCGACGACTCCGGGAGCGGTTCAGGCCGCGGCCGGGGCGGCACCTCCGGCGGCTCCGACGGCTAGCACCAGCACCGATCAGCCGCCCTCGGTGGGAGGCAGGTGCTCCTGCGCCCACAGCGCCGCCTGCGTCCGGTCGGTGACCCCGAGCCGGCCGAAGATGTTGGTCAGGTGCGCCTTCACGGTCCGCTCGGTGATCTCGAGTTTCCGGGCGATCTGCTTGTTGGCCAGCCCGCCGGCCACGAGGCGCAGGACCTCTTCCTCCCGGGCCGACAGCTGCCGCCCGGGGCGGCCCGCCTTGCGGCTCTCGAGGAGAACCCGGGCCGCTTTCGGGTCGAGCGGAGCGTCGCCCACGGCCGCCGCCCGGATGGCGCCGAGCAGCTCGTCGGGGCCGGCGTGCTTGAGGAGGTAGCCGCTGGCTCCGGCCTCCAGGGCGTCGAGGATCCGCCGGCTGTCGGAGAACGAGGTCAGGACGACCACGCAGGCCTCCGGGTTCCCGGCCACGATCCGGCGGGTGGCCTCGACGCCGTCCAGCCCCGGCATCGAGAGGTCCATGAGGATGACGTCGGGTCGGAGTTCGGCCGCCACCGACACGGCTTCCTCGCCGTCGGTCGCCACTCCGGCGAGCTCGATGTCCGACGCGGTGGCCAGGAGCTGCTCCAGGCCGCCCCGGACGACGGCATGGTCGTCGGCCACCATCACCCGGATCGTCAAATCGGTACCTCCACCCGCAGCGTTGTCCCACCGTCCGGGCCCCGGCGGCGCACCTCGAGGGTTCCGCCGGCGTCGGTGACAAGCCCCCGGAGGGCCCGGAGGCCGAGATGCCCGCCGGCGGCGGCCTGGGCCGTCTCCGCTTCGTCGATTCCCCGCCCGTCGTCGGCCACTTCGACGCTCGCCCGCCCGCTGGTCGCCTCGGCCCGAACCTGAATCGTCGTCGCTCCGGCGTGGCGCAAGGCGTTGCGGACGCCTTCCTGAGCCACCCGGTAGATCAGCCGGCTGGCCTGGTCGGGGAGCCGGTCGGGAAGCCCGGTCACCTCGAGGTCGGTGCCGACACCGCTCTCGCCGGCCCGTTCCAGCAGGTCGGCCAGCGCCACCCGCAACGGCTCCTCGCCGAAGTCGGGCGGGTAGATGTCGACGACCAGGGACCGCAGGGCCCGGATGCTGGCCCGGACGGTCTCGGCCGACTTCTCGATGGCGCCGGCACCGTCGCCGTTGCCCGGGCTGCGGGCCACGGCGGCCAGGGAGTAGGCGACCCCGGCCAGGTCCTGGACGACGCCGTCGTGGAGGTCGCTGGCGATCTGGCGGCGCTCGACCTCGGACGCGTCGAGCGCCCGTTGCAGGAGCCCTTCCCGCTCCCGGAGGCGCTGGGCCAGCCGGCGGGCCAGCGACCAGGCCAGCGGCACCTGCACCAACTGCAGCATGACCAGCGACCCGAGAGCGATGGGGGCGAAGCTGTTCCAGAGCCGACGGCCGTTCTGCTGCACCAGGGCGTAGCGGTAGTAGGCCTCGAACAGGACGGGCTGCCCCGACGGGGTCCGGATGGGCAGGTAGACCTCGAGCAGCTTGCGCTGCGAGCGCTCGTAGCGGTTCTCCGGCTTCGACAGGTCGCTGACATCGGCGGCGATCTGGCCGGAGCGGATCGCCGCCACCTCGTCGTCGGCGAGCTGGTAGGTCGAGCCGATCAGGCGGGGCTCGTCGGAGTAGATGATGGTGCCGCCCTCCGTCCAGATCTTGACCCGGACGAGGGAGCGGTCGAGCACATGGTCCCGCACGATGCCGTCCACTCGGGCCACGGCCGGGGCCGTGCCCCGGAGGAGGTCGTCGGTCACGGCCGGCTCGACGAGGCCCTGCGCCTTTACGAGCGTGGTGGTCCGGGCGTCGGAGACCGCCTCCCGCTCGCCGACCCTCCGGCTGGCGATGGACGTGGCGAGCCCGAGAATGGTCAGCGCCACGACCCCGGCCAGGGCGAAGCGCCCGACGTGCACGGCAACCAGCCGCCCTCCGCTCGCCGGACCGGCCATCAGAACCCGCCGAGGCGGCCTTCCCAGGCCAGGCGCTCCTCGGCGTCGGGGTCGTCGGCCACCTGGCAGTCGACGTCGAAGAGCATCGTCGCCCGGCGGTCGGTGTCGTAGGTGGGCCACGCCGGGAGGCCCGGGTGGTTGGGGTCGCCGGCGCGGGCGAACGCCAGCCACGCCTCGCTCACCCGTTCGGCCAGTTCCGGCGCCTCGGGCCGGCCGCCGTGGAGGCGGGTCTTGGAGAGATTGTCGAAACAGAACGCGATGTCGATGGCGTGGGGGGCACCGAGCCGGCCCTCGAGGACCGGTGTGGTGAAGTCGAAGCGGTACATGAAGACGGAACCCGCGGGGTCGGGGGGTGCCCCCCCGGCCAACTTCCGCTCGGCCAGGCGGATCGACCCGACCCGGAACCGGTCGGTCATGAGGGCGGTGAGCCGTTCGGCCGGCGACGAGCCGGGCCGGGTGCGGGCGTAGACCTCGAGCAGGGCGCTCGAGTCGGCGCCGTTCATGGTGGCGGCGACCGCCGGCAGCACGTCCTCGGTCAGCAGGGAGAAGCCGGGGATGGCGACGGTGAACAGTGTCATCTCGTCCCGGGTCGTGCCGATCAGCAGCGGCACTGCGGTGGCGCTCGGAGCGGCCACCGGGTCGAACGGATGGGCCGACAGGGCGGCCCCGTCAAGAACCGGGGCCAGGGCGTGGCCGGTGCCGAAGCCGCCGAGCGGGCCGCCAAGCACCTGGGTCTGCGCCTCCACGAGGTGGGCGGCGGGCACGGCCCGCAGCTCTTCCAGTGTCGTGACGCCGAGCGCCTTGAGGACGGCCTGGGTCGTCTTGGCCGCCTTGTCGGAATCGACGGCCCGCAGCATCGGTCCGCTCTGGACGATGGCCCGGTGGAACAGCCCGGCGGCGGCCGGGACGCCGAGCAGGACGCTGACCTTGGCTCCGCCGCCCGACTCGCCGAAGATCGTCACGTTGGCCGGGTCGCCGCCGAAGGCGGCGATGTTGTCCCGAACCCACTCCAGGGCGGCGACCATGTCGAGCGCCCCCGACGACCCCGAGGCCGCGACCTCGTCCCCGAAGGCCTCTCCCAGGGCCAGGTACCCGAGGGCGCCGAGGCGGTGGTTGACCCCGACCACGACCACGTCCCCCCGTCGGGCCAGGGCGGCACCGTCGTACTGCGGCGAGTTGGCCGACCCCATCGTCCAGGCGCCGCCGTGAAACCACACCATGACCGGCCGGCCGTCGCCCGCGCCCGGGGGACGGAGGGTGGTGTCGTCCCGATAGGGACGGGGTGAGCCGCTCAGGGTCGACGACGGTGTCCACACGTTGACGGTGAGGCAGTCCTCGCCGTGGGTGTCGACGAAAGGGCCGCCGGGGCCGGCGAACAGCTCGGTCAGCTGCTCGGCCACCGGACCGCCACCGATCAGCGTCGGCTGGGGGCAGGCGTTCCCCACCGTCGTGGCGTCCCGCTCGCCCGCCCACGGCTCGGGCGGCGCCGGCGGCAGGAACCGCCGCTGCCCGCCGGTCGGGGCACCGTACGGGACCCCCTTGAACACCTCGACGTCCCCGGCCCGCCCGCCCCGCACGGCCCCCCACGTCGTCTTCACCACCGGCCCGCTCATCCCCCGTAGCGTACGTGCCGCCCCCGCCCGCTGGCCGCCCCCGCCCGCTGGCCGCCCCCGCCGCCCGTCCCGCCCCAACTGGCGTCCGTTTACCGGGATGGCGCGGAAATGGAACGCCGGAATGGCCGGCCAGGTGCTTGCGGCGCAACTGGCGTTCGTTTACCGGGATGGGGCGGAAATGGAACGCCGGGATGGCCGGCCGGGTGCTGGGGCGCAACTGGCGTTCGTTTACCGGGATGGGGCGGAAATGGAACGCCGGAATGGCGGGATCGGGTGAACGGTGCGGGCGGGTCCCGCGGCCGGGGCGAAGCTGCCTGCCCGCTGAAGGGGTTCGGGGCGACCGGAGAGGACGCCGTAGAGTCCCGGCCGTGTCCGACAAGCCGTTCGTGCCCCCCGCCCGGCCGACGTTTCCCGTCGACGACCGGGCTGCCATCGCCAAGCTCATCGAGGACTCGCTGGCCGGCGGGTCGCTGACCCTCGGACCGAACACACAGCGCCTCGAGGAGGCGTTTGCCGCCCGCCACCAGGTTGACCACGCCATCGCGGTGAGCAGTGGCACCGCCGCCCTCGAGATCGCCCTCCGGGCCCTGGCCGGGACGGCGCCGGAGGGGCTCGCCGGCCGGACGGTGGTCGTGCCGGCCAACACCTTCTTCGCCACCGCGGCGGCGGTCGTCCACGCCGGGGGCGTCCCCCGCTTCGCCGACATCGACCCCGCCACCTTCGCCCTCTCGCCGGCCACGGTGGAGCCCGTCCTCGATGACAGCTGCGCCGGGG
>JAUZEX010000476.1 GCA_030838815.1 Actinomycetota bacterium | reverse complement strand
CTTCGTTGCGCCCGCCCCGCCCCGGAAAACGGCGTCGCCGAAGGTGAAGATGCCTCCGTCGGCCGCCACCAACCAATACCCGCGGCCGGTTTGCGTGGCGGCCATCCCGACCACCGGCCGGACCAGGCGCCGTCCGCCGGTCGACCCGAAGAAGGCGGCGTCGCCGAAGGCGAACACGCCTCCGTCCGAAGCGACCAACCAATACCCGGTGCCGGACGGGGTGGCGGCCATCGCAACGATGGGCCTGGTCAGCGCCAGCCCGCCCGTCGACCCGAAGAACCCGGCGTCGCCGAAGGCGAACACCCCGCCGTCCGACGCCACCAGCCAGTACCCCCGCCCGGTAGGCGTGGCCGCCATGGTCACGATGGGCCGGTTGAGCCGCCGGCCGCCCATCGAGCCGTAGAACGGTGCGCCCCCGAAGGCGAACACCCCGCCATCGGACGCCGCCAAGAACGTTCCAGCGGCGGCGGGGGTGGGAGCGGCGGCCGCCGGAGGATCGACCCCGAGGGCGCGGGCCGGCGATGCCGTCACCGCCGCCGGGAGCAGTGCCGCGGCCAGCAGGGCGCAGAGGCCAATGAGAGATCGTCGGGAACCGCGCATAGGGGTACCCGACAAGCTAAGGGTGGCTTTGGCGCCGGTGAAGCCCGGCGCTTCCGGTTCGACCCCTTTGCCCCGCTTCACTGTTGAACGGGGGGGATACGCCTCGGCCGGGTCCGTCGTGGGCACAGGTCCGGCCTGCAGCAGAATCAGCCGCCGCCGCGTGGGTCGGACGAACTGTCGGATCCAGACGAGAGAGGGAGAGAGAACCCGGCTCAGTCCGTCCGACCCGGACGGCAGCAGCTTTCGAGCCGCTCTTTACCCCACGCCCGGGGGCCGAAAACCTCAAACCATCACAAATTTGCCTGGTATTTATTGGCTTGAGTGATGGCCGTCAGGAACACGCCGACGGTCAATTCTGAGACGGGTCGGACGGGCAGAGCGCGAACATCGCCAGCCGGCCGCCCTGCCGGCGTAGCACTTCCTCCCAGAGGGTCTCGGGCTCGTCAGTGAGGGCGTCGCCGGGGTCGGCGTCGACCACGAACCAGGCTCCCTCGGCGATCTCGCCCTCCAGTTGCCCGGCGCCCCATCCGGCGTAGCCGGCGAACAGGCGCACGGCGTCGATGCCGCGGGGCGGGCCGTCCATGTTGGCCAGGCCGATCTCGCCGAGCAGGGGCTGGAAGCCCTCGGCGCCGCCGTCGCCGAGGCGGGCGACGCAGATGACGGCCGTACGGCTCACGGGCCCGCCGACGAAGACGACCGGGGGTCCGGCGGCCAGGAGGTCCCACCCTTCCCAGTCCGCCCCCGCCTCGTCGAGGTCGGTAGCGCTCGGCCGGTTGAGGACGAGGCCCACCGCCCCCTCCGGGGTGTGCTCCAGCATGAGGACCACCGCCCGGTCGAAGTTGGGATCGCCGAGGGCCGGTGTGGCCACCAGGAGCCGGGCCCGGAGAGACTCGAACACGCCCGGGATCATCGCACTCTGAGCTCAGATCTGCGGTAGCGGCTCCGTCGGCGGCTGCGGCATCGGGGGGCGGTCCGGCAGCGGGTCGGGGCCGGGCTCGGGCTCGTGGGGCGGGAACGGGCCCCCGGGGCCGTCGGGCTGCGGGTCGGGCGGGTCGATCCGGGGGAACCCGTCGGGAGCGACGTCAGGTCGCTCCGGGGCCACGGTCATCGTCATCGTCGTCATGGGGGACGTGTACCCGAAGAGCCCGGTGGAGGAACTGTTCGACGCCGTTGGCCACCACCCAGTCGTGGCCCCACTCCATGACGGGCCGGCCGAACCGGGCCGCGGCCCGCAGCATCGGGCGGCGCAGCTCCATCTGCCAGGACAACCGTACGAGCGAGCCACGGCCCATTTCCGGCGGCCACCCCCGTACCCCCGGGCCGCCGGCATCGAGCTCCAGGCGGGCCGGGCCGGCCAGGTCCCCGTCGACCACGGCGTCGACGAGCCGGCCGGGGACGACCTCCCGCACCGCCACGGTGAACCGCAGGGTGTAGGGGATCGGGGCCCGCACCACGCAGGCGGAGCGCCCGCCGGGGACGAGCCCCTCCCCGGTGAGCTCCCGGAGCCACGGCCACCAGCGGGGAAAGTCATCGGTCCGGGACAGGACGGCCCAGAGTTCGTCGGGGGCCGCGGCGAAGGTCCAGGTCCGGTCAAAGCAGAACGGCGCCAGGGGAGAGGACAAGCCCGGAGGCTAACTCGGCTGATTCACCAGCCTCCCCCTGACGGAAACTGTCCCAGCCGGCGGGCAGACTGGGGGTGTGGGTACCAGTGGCGACAAGCTCGAGCGCTATCAGGAGATGCGCGACTTCGGCGCCACGCCGGAGCCGTCGGGGATGGAGACGGTTCCGGAGCGGAAGGGGCTCCCCCGCTTCGTCGTCCAGGAGCACCACGCCACCAGCCTCCACTGGGACCTGCGGTTGGAGCGCGACGGCGCGCTGGCCAGCTGGGCCGTCCCCCGGGGCATCCCGCCCGACCCGAAGCAGAACCACCTCGCCGTCCACACCGAGGACCATCCCCTGCTGTACCTGGAGTTCTCCGGGGACATCCCGGCCGGCCACTACGGCGCCGGGAAGATGACCATCTGGGACAGCGGGACCTACGAGACCGAGAAGTGGAGCGACCGGGAGGTCATGGTCGTCCTTCACGGGGAGCGGGCCCGGGGCCGGTACGTGCTGTTCCAGACCAAGGGCAACCAGTGGATGATCCACCGGATGGACCCGCCGGAGGATCCCGGCCGCCAGCCGATGCCCACCGGCTGGCGGCCGATGCTGGCCACGCCGGCCACCGCCATCCCGAAGGATGAGGCGCAGTGGTCCTACGAGGTCAAGTGGGACGGGATCCGGGCCCTGGCCTCCGTCTCCGGCGGCCGGATCCAGCTCGAGGCCCGCAGCGGACGCGACATCTCCCATCGCTACCCCGAGCTCCGGGAGCTGGGGCGGGCCCTCGGCGTGACGGAGGTGATCCTCGACGGCGAGATCGTGGCCCTCGACCCGAAGACCGGCCGGCCCAGCTTCGAGCGCCTGCAACGCCGGATGCACGTGGAGTCCGAGAGCGCCATCCGCCGCCTCCGCCAGGACGTGCCGATCACCTACGCCATCTTCGACCTGGTGTGGCTCGACGGGCATCCGACCACCGGCCTCCCCTACGAAGAGCGCCGCCGCCTGCTCGAGGGGCTGCAGCTGGCCGGCCCGGCCTGGCACACTCCGGCCGCCCACCCCGGCGAGGGCCACGCCCTCCTCGACGCCACCCGCCAGGCCGGCCTCGAAGGTGTGGTGGCCAAGCGGCTCGACTCCCTCTACGAACCGGGTGTGCGCACCCGCCATTGGCTCAAGATCAAGAACCATCTGGCCCAGGAGTTCGTGGTCGGCGGCTATCTGCCCGGAGAAGGGTCGCGGGGCCGATTAGGAGCTCTCCTCCTCGGCGTCTATGACGACGATGGAAAGTTGTGCTTCGCCGGGCGGGTCGGTACCGGGTTCACGGAGGCCGAGCTGTCGCGCCTCCTCGGGCTGCTCGACCCGCTGCGGCGGGACACGTCGCCGTTCGATCCGGAGCCCAAGCCCCGGCTCAAGGAGGCGGTCTGGGTGGAACCCCAGATCGTCGTGGAGGTGGCCTTCACCGAGTGGACGGGGGTGGGGATCCTGCGCCACCCGTCCTACAAGGGCCAGCGGGAAGACGTCGACCCCCGGGAGGTCACCAGAGAGGTGGGAAACTAAAACCAATGCCTAGAGCCATATGGAGCGGAGCGATCAGC
>JAUZEX010000474.1 GCA_030838815.1 Actinomycetota bacterium | reverse complement strand
TGGCGATGAGCTTGTCGGTCAGCGTCGACTTGCCCGCCCCGGGGGCGCCGGTGATGCCGACGGTGTAGGCCGATCCCGTATGGGGATAGAGCTTGGCGATGGCGGCGTGGGCGGGCTCGCCCCCCTTCTCCACCATCGAGATCAGCCGGGCCACGGACGCCCGCTCGCCGGCCCGGGCGCCCGCGACGAGCGCCTCCGGGTCGTACGTCCGGGCCAAGCGGCTAGACGGCTTCGACGGAGGTGACGCCGGGCACGCGGTCCTTCAGGATCCGCTCCACGCCGCCCTTCAGGGTGAGCCACGAGATCGAGCAGGAATCGCAGGCTCCCGTCAGCTTCACCTGCACCACGCCCTCCTCGGTGAGGCCGACGTAATCGATGTCGCCCCCGTCCATCTGCAGAGCGGGACGGATGGCGTCGATGGCCTCAAGGATGGCTGCTTCCATACCCGCCAGCGTACCGCCGGTCAGGTCGGCAAGGGCACCCGGGTGACGTCGGCGCCGAGGGCGGCCAGCGAGCCGGGCAGGTCCCGGTACCCCCGGTCGACGTGGACCACGTCGTGGACCTCGGTTTCGCCGTCGGCGGCCAGGCCGGCCAGCACCAGCGCCGCCCCGGCCCGCACGTCGGTGGCCTGCACCGGGCAGCCCGACAGGCGGGGCACGCCCCGCACCACGGCGTGACGGCCCTCGGTGCGGATGTCGGCGCCCATCCGGCACAGCTCGGCGGCGAAGCCGAACCGCCCGTCGAAGAGGTTCTCGGTGATGATGGCGCTGCCGCAGCTCACCGCGGCCAGCGACATCGCCGTCGGCATGAAGTCGGTGGCGAAGCCGGGATGGGGCAGGGTGGCGATGTCCACGGCCGTGGGGCGGCCCCGGGAGAAGGCCCAGATACCGTCGGCGGTCGGCGACACCTTCATCCCCATGGCGCCGAGCTTGAGGGTCAGCATCTCGATGTGCTCGAGCCGGGGGCCGATGAGGGAGATCTCGCCGCCGGCGATACCGCAGGCCATCAGGAGGGTCCCGGCCTCGATGCGGTCGGCCATCAACTCGGCCTCGACGGGGACGAGCTCGTTCACCCCTTCGATCTCGATCGTCGACGTGCCGGCGCCGGTGATCTGGGCCCCCATCCGGGTGAGGTAGGCCGACAGCGCGGTGATCTCCGGCTCCCGGGCGGCGTTGTCGATGACCGTCCTCCCCTTGGCCCGCACCGCCGCCGTCATCAGGTTCTCGGTGGCGCCGACGCTGGGGAATTCGAGGACGATGCGGGCCCCCCGCAGGACCGTGGCCCGGGCCTCGATGAAGCCGTGCTCGATGCGGGCCTCGGCCCCCATGGCTTCGAGGCCCCGGATGTGCATGTCGAGCCGGCGGCTGCCGATGGCATCGCCGCCGGGCAGTGCCACCCGGGCCGAGCCGCACCGGCCGAGCAGCGGGCCGAGCACGTTGACCGAGGCCCGCATCCGGGACACGAGCTCGTAGGGGGCCTCGGGGACGAGGTCACCGCCGGTGTCGACCGAGAGGGTCTCGGGCCCGATCCACTCGACCCGGGCCCCGATGGCCCGCATGACCTCGATCATCACGGTGGCGTCGATGACCGGCGGCATGTTCGTGAAGACGGACACGCCGGGAGCGAGGATGGCGGCCGCCAGTTGCTTCAGCCCGGAGTTCTTGGTCGCCCCCGAAACCTTGATCTCGCCCTGGAGGGGTTGCCCCGGGCGGACTCGGAAGTACTCGGTCGAAGACTCACTCATGGTCCAACCGATGGTACGTGGGGTCGCCCGGTTGAGCGAGGATGTCGCTCAGGCGTTGCGGTACTCCGGGGCCCGCTTCTCGAGGTTGGACCTCATGGCCTCGAGGAAGTCGGCGGAGCGGATGCATTCGGCCTGGCCGATCGCCGCCTCCCGCAGGCCCTCGCCGAGCGACTGGCGGCCGGCCTTGTCCACGGCCCGCTTCGACCCCCGCACGGCGATCGGCGGCTGCCCGGCGATCCGCTCGGCCAGGGCGGTGGCGGCCGCTTCGAGGTCGGCGTCCTCCACGACCCGGTTGACGAGGCCGATCCGCAGCGCCTCCTCGGCGTCGATCGTCTCGGCGGTGAAGATGAGCTCCTTGGCCTTGGCCGGACCGACGATCCGGGGCAGCCAGTAGGTGCCGCCGAGGTCGGGGAGCAGCCCGTACCGGTGCTCCGGCAGCGCCAGCTTCGTGCCGCGCGCCGCGATCCGCAGGTCGCAGGCCAGCGCCAGCTGAAGGCCGCCGCCGAGGGCGTAGCCCCGCATGGCGGCGATCGTCGGGTAGGGGGCGTCGGCCAGCCAGGTGTAGGCATCCTGGATGTCGCTGATGCGCCTCACCAGCTTGTCCTCCATCCCCCGCCCGGAGGACGGGCCGGCCGCCTGACCCGAGCCCGTGCCGGCCTCGGAGAACAGGCCGCCGCCGGCGCCCGACAGGAGGTGCTCCACGTCGATCCCGCTGGAGAAGGCCCGGCCCTCCCCCATCACCACCAGGCAGCGGAGGCTGGCGTCGTCGCCGAGCGACTCGCCGAGCTTGGCCAACTCCTCCCACATCTCGACCGTCATGGCGTTGAGCCGGTCGGGGCGGTTGATGCGCAGCCAACCGACGGAGCCGATCTGCTCGTAGGAGAGGGTCTGCATGGGCGGCGAGGTTACTCCCCGGTCTCGACGGGTTCCCGGGGGTCTTTCAGCCGGGCAGGGCCGCCACCCAGGCGGCGGACGCCCCGGCCACCTCGTCCATCGTCGCCGCCGGGTCACCGCCGCCCAGCCGTTTCGGCACCCGGAAGCCGTGGTCGCCGCCGGCCAGCCAGTGCCAGGAGACCGGACCGGGGATCGTGTCGGCCCAGTGCTCG
>JAUZEX010000452.1 GCA_030838815.1 Actinomycetota bacterium | reverse complement strand
CCCGGGCCCTGCACCGCCGCCACGCCCTGTACATGGGGCCGACCAGCGGGACGGCGTGGATGGTCGCCTCGTGGAAGGCCAGGGCCGAACCCGACGCCCGGGTGGTGGTGCTGCTCCCCGACGAGGGTCACCGCTACCAGGACACCGTCTACGACGATGCCTGGCTCCGCCGACAGGGGCTTCGGCTGCGCCGGCTGCCCAACCGGCCCGTGGAGGTCGTCGTCCCGGACGACGGCGGGCCCGAGTGGTCGTGCCTGCGGTGGGACCGGCGCCGCTTCGAAGCCGTCGTCCCCCGGGGGGCGGCGGCGTGACCCGCGCCGACGCCGGTCGACCGGTGCTGGCCATGATCGAGAGCAACACGACGGGGACGGGCCGGACGTTCGCCGTCGCCGCCCGGGCCCGGGGTCTGCGGCCCGTGCTGCTCAGCGCCCGGCCCGACCGCTATCCGTGGGCGGTCGAGGACGACGTCGACGTCGCCTGGGCCGACACCAACGACGCCACGTCGGTCGTGGCCGTGGCCCGGGCCGTGGCGACCGGCCGCCCGCTGGCCGGCGTCGTGACCAGCTCCGAGTACTTCGTGGCCGTGACCGCGAAGGCGGCCACCCGGCTCGGGCTCCCCGGGGCGGATCCCGCAGCGGTGGAGCGCTGCCGGGACAAACGCCGCCAGCGGGTGGTCCTGGCCGGCTCCGGGGTGGCCGGGCCGGCATACGCCGCCGCCGGCACCCCGGAGGAAGCCGTCAAGGCCGCAACGGCGGTCGGGTTCCCGGCGGTGGTGAAGCCGGCCGACGGGACCGGCAGCCGGGGCGTGCGCCTGTGCTGCGACCCGGCCGAGGTCCGCCACCATGCGGCCTCCCTCCTGGCCGTCCGCCAGGACGAGCGGGGCCAGCCGACCATGCCCGCCGTGCTGGTCGAGGAGTACGTGCCCGGTCCCGAGGTGTCGGTGGAGACGTTCGGCACGGAGGTCGTCGGGATCACCGCCAAGCACCTCGGCCGCCTGCCCTCCTTCGTCGAATGTGGCCACGACTTCCCGGCCGACCTCGCCTCCGGAACGCCGGGGGCCGCGACGCACCTCGGCGGCCCGCCCGACCGAGGCCCGGTCGCCGACATGGTCGGCGGCATTGCGGTGGCCGCCCTCGAGGCGCTCGGGCTCGGTTTCGGGCCGGCGCACACCGAGATCCGCCTCGGCCGTCGGGGGCCGGTGGTCATCGAGGTGAACCCCCGCCTGGCCGGGGGCCGCATCCCGACCCTCGTCCGCCTGGCTACCGGGATCGACCTCGTCGGGGCCACGGTGGACGCCGCTGTCCTGGGCGGCTGCCGGTCCGGGGCCGGGTTGTCTCTGGCGGCTTCCGCCGCCGTCATCGGGGGGACAGCCCCCGCCCCCCGGGGCCATGCCTCGATCCGGTTCCTCGTAGCGCCCCGGGCGGGCCGGGTCCGGGCCACGGCGGGAGTCGCCGAAGCGGCGGCCGTCCCCGGCGTGATCGACGTGGCCATCGCCGCCCGGGCGGGCCAGCGGGTGGGGGGAACCGGGTCGTTCCTGGACCGGATCGGCCATGTGATCACCGACGCTTCCACCGCCGGCGCCGCCCGGAGCGCAGCCGAGGCGGCCCTGGCGCTCCTCCACGTCGACCTCGACACCGCTGACCCTGGCGATGGCGTCGGCGTCGCCGCCGTCCCGCTCCGCCGCCCGACGCCCACCGTGGTGGCCTGACCGTGGGCCACGAGCGGACGACGCATCCCCTCCGACCGGATCCCGAGGGCTGACATGGACGACACCGGCCGCATCCGGCGCCCGCTCACTCCCAGCGCCCGGCGGATCGTCTTCGGCGAGCCGGCCACCGGCCCGTCGGAGCTGGCCCTCGTCAGCCGGGTGGACCGGGCCCACCTCGTGATGCTGTCCGAGGAGGGGCTCGTCGCCCGGGAGGCGGCCGCCACCCTGCTGATCGAGATCGAGCGGCTCCGGGCGGGGCGCTTCGCCGCCCTCGACGGCGCCGAGGCCCGGCGGGGCCGGTACCTGCTCTACGAGGACTGGCTCGCCGCCCGGCTCGGGGAGGCCACCGCCGGGATCCTGCGGACGGGGCGCTCCCGCAACGACCTCAACGCCACCGTCCTCCTGCTCCGCCTCCGGCCTCCGGTCGAGCGGCTGCTGTCGGAGACGCTGCGGCTCCAGGCGATCCTGCTGGCCGGTGCCCGCCGCCACGCCGGGACGGTGATGCCGGGCTACACCCACTACCAGCCGGCGGTGCCGACGACCTACGGCCATCATCTCGGCGGCGTGGCCCGGGCCCTCGACCGGGACCTCGAGACGCTCGGGGCGGCCGCCGTCGGGCTCGACACCAGCCCGCTCGGGGCCGGTACGGGCCACGGAACGGCCCAGCCCATCAACCCGCTCCGCACCGCCGCCCTCCTCGGCTTCACCCGGCCCGCCCCCCATTCCCTCGACGCCGTGGCGTCGCGCGACGTCGTGCTGCGGCTGCTGGCCGCGGCGGCCGTGCTGGGCGTGACGGTCAGCCGGCTGGCCGCCGACCTGTTGCTGTGGACGACGGCCGAGTTCGCTTTCCTGGAGCTGCCCGACGAGCTGGTCGGCTCGAGCTCCGCCATGCCCCAGAAGCGCAACCCATTCCTGCTGGAACACGTGAAGGGCCGCTCCGCCCGGGCCGCCGGCGCCTTCGTGGCTGCCGCCACCGCCATGCACGCCACCCCGTTCGCCAACTCCGTGGCGGTCGGCACGGAGGGCTGCGCCGGGGCGGTCGAGGCGCTCGACGCCGCCGCCGACAGCGTCACCCTGCTCCGCCTCGTCGTCGCCGGGGCCCGGCCGCAGCCCGCCGCCATGCTGGCCCGGGCGGCGGCCGGCCAGACCACCGCCACCGCCTGGGCGGAACGGCTCGTGACCGAGGAGGGCCTGTCCTTCCGGGAGGCCCACCGCCTGGTCGGCCAACTCCTGACCGACGCCGACGAAACCGACCGGCGTTCGCCGGCCGCACCGGTCCGCATGCCCGATCACCGGGACGTGGCCGGGCTCGATCCGACCAGCGTGGCCCGGGCGGCCCGCTTCGGCGCCGGCCCCGGAGCGGCGCCGGCTCTCGACGACCTGCGCCACCGGCGGGCCGGCGCGGCGCTCGACCTGACCGATCGCACCGGCCGCTGGCGCCGGGCCGAGACGGACCTGGCGGCGGCTGTCGCCGCCCTCATCGCCCCGGAACCCGCCGCTCGCCCGGCACCGGTCCTGGCCGAGGCGGGGAGGACAGGGTGACGGTACCGACGACGACCCGGCGACCGCCGGCCGCGACGGCCGCTCGTCCCGCCCCGCCGGCCGGCGGGGACGGGGGATCCGACGGCCGACGGCGGCTCGACCGCCGGCGGCGGGCCGGGCTCGCCGCCTGCCTCCTCTCGGCGACCGGGTTCGGAGCCCTGCCCGTCCTCGGAAAGGCGGCCTACGACGCCGGGCTCGGGCCGCTCTCCCTCCTGTGGGGGCGTTTCGGCCTGGCCGCCGTCGCCTTCTGGCTGGTGGTGGCGTTCGTCGTGCGGCCCGCCCGCCCGCCAGCCCGGTTCGTCGTCGCCGGCCTGCTCATGGGGGCGCTGGGCTACGCCGTCGAGGCCGGGTTGTTCTTCGTGGCCCTGGAGCGGGTCGACGCCTCCCTCGTCGAGCTCCTGCTCTACGCCTACCCCGCCATCGTCACCGCCGTGGCGCTGGGGGCGGGGAG
>JAUZEX010000403.1 GCA_030838815.1 Actinomycetota bacterium | reverse complement strand
GCCGGGCTCGACGTGGAGGCGGTGGCCGCGGGGCTGTCGGCGCCCCTCGTCGTCCCGGGGCGGATGGAGCGGATCGAGGCCGGGCAGCCCTTTCCCGTCCTGGTCGACTATGCCCACACGCCGGACGGGCTGGAGCAGGTGCTGCGCGCCGCCCGGCCGCTGGTCGCCGCCCAAGGCGGCCGGGTGGTCGTCGTGTTCGGCTGCGGCGGCGACCGGGACCGGGCCAAGCGGCCGGCCATGGGCAAGGCGGCGGCGGGTCTGGCCGACGTGATCGTGGTCACCTCCGACAACCCCCGGTCCGAGGAGCCGATGGCCATCATCGAAGAGGTCGTGGCCGGCATCCCGTCGGGCACGCATCCAACGGTCGTGGCCGACCGCCGGCTCGCCATCCGGGAGGCCCTGGCCGACCGGACGGCGGGCGACGTTGTGGTCGTGGCCGGGAAGGGCCACGAGTCCGGCCAGACGGCCGGAGGCGTCACAGTGCCGTTCGACGACCGGATCGTGGCCCGGGAGGAACTGGCCCGGCTCGGCTGGTCGAGCGGGTCGGCGGGCGACGGGGCGGCCGGGTGAGGCTGACGCTGGCGGAGATCGCCGGGGCGACCGACGGGCGGATTCTGGGCGGCGACCCGGACGCCGCCGTCTCCTCGTATTCCATCGACACCCGGACGCTGACGCCGGGGGCGCTGTTCGTGGCCCTGCGGGCCGGGCGCGACGGGCACGACTTCGTGGGCGACGCCCTCGACCGGGGCGCGGCCGCGGCGCTGGTGTCCAGAGCGGTCGAAGGCGTCGGGCTCGTGCTGGTCGACGACACCGCCGCCGCCCTCACCGCCCTGGGCGGCGCCGCCCGGGACCGGCTGGCCGGCGTGCCGGTGGTCGGCATCACGGGCAGCACCGGCAAGACGTCGACCAAGGACCTCACCGCCGCCGCCCTCACCCCGGCCGGTCCCGTCGGGGCCAGCCCGGTGTCGTTCAACAACGAGATCGGCGTGCCGCTCACGCTCCTGTCGGCCCCCGCCGGCGCCGTGGCGGTGGTGGCCGAGATGGGCGCCCGAGGGGTGGGGCACATCGCCACCCTGTGCGCCGTGGCCCGTCCGACCGTCGGGGTAATCACCAACATCGGGATGGCCCACGCCGAGTTCTTCGGCAGCCGGGAGGAGGTGGCCCGGGCCAAGGGTGAGCTCCTCGAGGCCCTCCCCGCCGGCGGGCACGCCGTCCTCAACGCCGACGACGACATGACGCCCGGGCTGCGGTCGCGGACGGTCGCCGCCGTCGTCACGGCCGGAGCCGGGGCCGGGGCCGACGTGCGGGTGAGCGGTGTGCGTCTCGACGGCGATCTTCGCCCCGCCTTCCGTCTCGAGACCCCCTGGGGATCGGTCGACGTGCCGCCGCTCCCGGTGCGGGGTGCCCACCAGGCCGGCAACGCCGCCCTGGCCGTGGCCGTGGCCGGCGTGATCGGCGTCGGGCTGGAGGCGGCGGTGGGCGGCCTGGCCGGCGCCGTCGGCTCGCCGCTGCGGATGGACCTGCGCCGCACCCCGGCCGGCCTCGTCGTCCTCAACGATTCCTACAACGCCAACCCGACGTCGATGGCCGCCGCCCTCGACGCGCTGGTGGCTCTCGGCGGAGGGGGCGGCCGCCGCTACGCCGTCCTCGGTCCGATGGCCGAACTCGGTCCCCACGCCGAGGAGGAGCACCGCCGGCTCGGGCGCCTCGCGGCCGCCGCCGGTGTGGAGGCCGTCGTGGCCGTGGCCGCCACCAGTCCGGCGCCGGGTGGACCGATGTCGTCGGTCATGGCCGCTCTGGCCGACGGTGCCCGGGAGGCCGGCGCCGAAGCCGTCGTCGTCGACGGGCCGGAGGGCGCACTGGCGGAGCTGGCGACGCGCCTGCGGGCCGGCGACGCCGTGCTCGTCAAGGCCAGCCGGGTGGCGGGCCTGGAGCGGGTGGCGGCGCAGCTCCTCGACCTGCCGGTGCCCCGGGTGGACGAACCGGAGCCCGGGGGACGGGCCCCCCGACAACAGCGGCGGGAGCCGCGGGGGGCAGCCCGGTGATCGCCCTGCTGCTGGCCGCGGCCACCGCGCTCATCCTGTCGCTGGTCGGGACGCCGCTGCTCATCCGGGTGCTCCGCGCCCGCAACATCGGGCAGCTCATCCGGGAGGACGGGCCGAGCGGGCATGCCACCAAGGCCGGCACTCCGACGATGGGCGGCCTGGCCATCGTCGGCGCCGCGCTGGCCGGCTACGTCGTCGGCGACCTGCGCCCCGGCAGCCAGGGGTTCCAGCGCAGCGGCGTCTGCCTCATGGCCCTCATCGTGGGCTGCGCCCTCGTCGGCTTCGTCGACGACTATCTCGGCATCCGCTTCCAGCGGAACCTCGGCCTCAACAAGAGGGCCAAATCGGCCGGCCAGCTCTTCGTGGCCGTGGGCTTCACCGTGCTCTGCATCCACTGGGTCGACATCTCCACCAAGCTCGCTTTCGCCCGGGCCACCGGCGTCGACCTCGGCGGCTGGGGCTGGGGGGTGTGGGCCGTCCTCATCATCATCGCCTCGGCCAACGCCGTGAACCTGACCGACGGCCTCGACGGCCTGGCCTCCGGATCGGCCGCCTTCGTGGCCGCCGCCTTCGTCATCATCTCTTTCTGGCAGGGCCGCCACGGGGCCATCTACGGCGTGTCGCCAGAGGAGGCCATCGACACGGCGGTGGTGGCGGCATCGATGCTCGGCGCCTGCGCCGGCTTCCTGTGGTGGAACGCCGCCCCGGCCCGCATCTTCATGGGCGACACCGGCTCCCTGGCCCTCGGCGGGGGGCTGGCCGGTCTGGCGCTGCTCACCCGCACGCAGCTGCTGCTCC
>JAUZEX010000398.1 GCA_030838815.1 Actinomycetota bacterium | reverse complement strand
GCCGTGGTGGGCGTCGTGCCGGCCTTGGCCGTTGTGGTGGTGGCGGCCGGCGCCGTCGTCGTCGTGGCCGCCGGGGCCGACGTGGTCGTGGCCTGGGGCTCGATGATGGCGCCCTTCTGGACCGTCGACGAACTCGACGATCCGGCGGGCGCCGTCGTTGTCGTCGCCCCGCCGGCCGCGGTGGTCGTCGTGGCGCCGGGGGCCGTCGTGGTGGTCGACGCGTTCGGTCCCGCCTCGGGGGGGAGCGTGGCCAGGACGGGCCGGAAGCGCAGCTCGGCGGTCTGGCCGACGAGGTTGACCGCCGCCTCCCGGTCCTTCACGCCGGGCAGGTTGACGATGATGTTATTGCCCTGCCGGCTGACCTCGGGCTCGGCCACGCCGAGCGAGTCGACCCGGCTCCGGATGATCTTCACCGCCTGGCCCAGGGTGTCGGACTTCACCTTGGTGCCCGCCTTGGGCGCCAGCACGACCGAAATGCCGCCCTGGAGGTCGAGGCCGAGCTGGGGAGTGGTGTTCGTCGCGAACACCGCGATCAGCGGGATGACCACGATGGCGATGGCCATCGTCAGCTGCAGGACATGACGGCGCACGTCAGTTCTCGACCTTCCGTGAGATGGCCGACCGGGCCACCCGGAACGACGTCCCGGGGGAGACTTCGAGTTCGATGACCTGGTCGTCGAGCGTCTGGATGCGGCCGAAGATCCCGCCCATCGTCATCACCTCGTCGCCTTCGTGGAGATCGGCCATCAGGGCCTGGTGAGCGGCCATGTTCCGCCGCTGCGGACGCACGAGCAGCGCGTAGAAGGCGCCGAGCATCACGATCATCCAGATGAGGGGTAGCACTGCTGAGGGACTCCCGGATCTCCCGGTCGGGGGAAGCTTGGATCGTACCGCGGTCGTTCGCCGGACCCGGCTCATGCGCGGCCCTGGCGCGGCGTTTGTGCAGTTCGCGCCCGGTTTCAGGTACCGAAGAGGTTAGCGGCGTCGGGGCCGCTCCGGTCCGGCGGGAGGGCCACGCCGAGGTGGGCGAAGGCCGCCGCGGTGGCCACCCGGCCGCGGGGGGTGCGTTGCAGGAACCCTTCCTTCAGGAGGAAGGGTTCGTAGACGTCTTCCACCGTCTCGGTCTCTTCGCCCACGGAGACGGCCAGGGTCGACAGCCCGACGGCGGCGCCGCCGAAGGTGCGGCAGAGGGCGGCGAGGATGGCGCGGTCGACCTTGTCGAGGCCCCGCTCGTCGACCTCGAACACCCGCAGCGCGTCCCGGGCCACGGCGCCGGTCACGACCCCGTCGGCCCGGATCTCGGCGAAGTCGCGTACCCGCCGCAGGAGGCGGTTGGCGATCCGGGGCGTGCCCCGGGAGCGGGCGGCGATCTCGGCCGCCCCCTCCGCCCCGAGGGTCACGCCGAGGATGCCGGCCGCCCGGAGCACGATGGCCTCGAGGTCGGCGGGGTCGTAGTAGTCGAGGCGGGCGACGAAGCCGAAGCGGTCGCGCAGGGGGCCGGTGACGAGGCCGGTCCGGGTGGTGGCCCCGACGAGGGTGAAGCGGGGCAGGTCGAGCCGGATCGACCGGGCCGTCGGGCCCTTGCCGATCACGATGTCGAGGCAGAAGTCCTCCATGGCCGGGTAGAGGACCTCCTCGACCACGCGGTGGAGGCGGTGGATCTCGTCGATGAAGAGGACGTCGCCCTCGTCGAGGTTGGTGAGGATGGCGGCCAGGTCGCCCGACCGCTCCAGCGCCGGGCCGCTGGTCACCCGGAACCCGACCTCCATCTCGGCCGCCACGATCCCGGCCATCGAGGTCTTGCCCAGGCCCGGAGGCCCGGCCAGGAGGATGTGGTCGACGGCCTGGCCCCGCTGCCGGGCGGCGCCGAGCATGATGTCGAGGTGTTCCCGCAGCGCCGGCTGGCCCACGAACTCGGCCAGCCGCCGGGGCCGCAGCGTCGTCTCCTCCGCCTCCTCGACCGGCGAGGCCCCGGCCCGGAGCACCTCCTCACGCATGGGCACTCCCGTGGCCGTTGAGCGCCGGGCGGGGTGCGCGGTCGATGGCCAGGAGCTTGAGCGCCTCCTTCAGCATCACCTCGACCGGCCCGTCGACCGGCAGGGCGCCGAGCACGCCCCGCACCTCCTCGGCGCCGTAGCCCAGCCCCTCGAGGGCGGCCCGGACCTCGGCCCGGGGGCTCGGCCCGCCGTCGACCCCGGCCGGGTCGGGGACACTCGTACCCAGCTTGGCGGCCAGCTCGATCATGAGCCGCTGGGCGGTGCGCTTCCCGACTCCGGGCACCAGGGTGAGCGCGTCGAGGTCGCCCTCGATCACCGCCCGCCGCAGCGCCGAGGGCGAATGGGCCGACAGGATGGCCAAGGCCAGCTTCGGCCCGACCCCGGTGGCGCTCATCAGGGCCTCGAACGTGTCCCGCTGGTCCCGGTCGGGGAAGCCGTAGAGGCTCAGGGCGTCTTCCCGGACGACGAGATGGGTGAAGAGGAAGACCGGGCCGCCGGGCTCGAGGACGCCGACCGCCCCCGAAGGCACCGCCACCCGGTAGCCGACCCCGCCCACTTCGACGAGCACCTCGCCCCCGACGGCCCGGTCGAGGACGGTCCCCCGCAACGATCCGATCATGAACGCTCCTTCTTCCCCGTCCCGCGGGCGGTGGCGGCGGCGATGGCCCGGGCCAGGCCGGGCAGGGGGGCGGACGAGGTGAAGCCGGACCCGCCGCCGGCGCCCCCGTCGGACAGCTTCTGACCCGCCGCGGCCCGGAACCGCCCCGCCGAGAGGTGGCAGATGGCCAGGGCCAGGGCGTCGGCGGCATCGGGCGGCTTCGGCACCTCGGACAGGTGGAGGAGCCGGGCCACCATGGCCTGGACCTGCGCCTTGTCGGCCGCGCCGTAACCGGCCACGGCCTGCTTCACCTCGTTGGGCGTGTACTGGCAGACGGGGATGCCGGCCCGGGCGGCGGCGGCCAGGGCCAGCCCGCTGGCCTGGCCGACCGACATGGCCGTGCGCACGTTGGTCTGGAAGAACACGCGCTCGACGGCCACCGCCACCGGACGGAACTCGGTCAGGAGCCCCTCCAGCTCGACCTGGAGGGCGGCCAGCCGGTCGGGCAGCGGGTCGCCGGGCGGGGTGCGGATGACGCCGCAGGCCCGGGCCGACAGGGCGCTGCCCTCCGCCCCCACCACGCCGTAACCGCACCGGGAAACCCCGGGGTCGATCCCCAACACGACCGGCACGAACATGGGTTCGAGCGTACTCCGGGGGTGTGACAGCCCTGCGGATTTCGCCCCGCCGTGTTTCGAGAATGGGAACAGATCGGCGCAAGTGTGCGTTCGCCGCTCTGACCAGCAGGTTTTACCGATCAGGGCCTCGAAATCCTCTGGTGAAACGCCGATGAAACCGGCGGGCGAAAGGGGTGCAGGATGGCAGAGCAGATCCACCTCACACTGCGCCATCTCGAGGGGCGACGCGTGAGCCTCGTCCTCGACGACGGCTCCCGCATCCTCGACGCCCAGCTGATCTCGGCCGGGCGCCCCGGGCTGTCCAGCGTCTGGATCCTGATCGACGGCACGGACAACTTCATCCCGGTGCTGGCCGTCACCGAAGTGCAGGAAGTGATCCAGGCCGCTTAGGGCCTCAGGTCATCTCCTCCAGGGCGGCGAGGTCGGCGGGCGTGTCGACGTCCGCCGCGTCACCGGTGCCGTCGCAGGGCACCTCGACGACGTCGTGGACGGCCAGCAGCGAGCGGGCCCCCTCGTCGCCGGTCATGTGCATCGCCTCGTCGAAGTGGGCCCGGCCGATGAGGACGGGATGGCCCCGCTTCCCGTCGTACGTCGCCACGGCCAGCTGCGCCCCCTCCCGGTGGGCGGCGGCCAGACGCCGGTAGGCCTCGGCGCCGATCCGGGGCTGGTCGGCCAGGGCCACGGCCACGGCCGTCACGGTCGGATCGGGGAGGACGGTGGCCAGACCGGCCCGCAGGCTGGTCGCCATCCCGCTCTCCCAGTCGGGGTTCTCGACGATCTCGGCCAGGGTGCCGGCGGCGGAGGCCACGTCGGCGGCCTGGCAGCCGACGACGACGACCAGCGGCCGGAGCCCGCTCATCGAGGCCGCGGCCACGGCGTGGGTGACGAGCGGCCGCCGCCCGAGGCGGGCCAGCGTCTTCGGTCCGTCGTCGCCGAAGCGGCTCCCCCGCCCGGCGGCCAGGAGCACCACCCCCACCCGGTCCCCGCCGGCGGCGGTCAGGGACTCGCCCTCCCGGAAGGCGAACTTCGGTGGGGAGTACCCCCTGGCCTGCTTCGCCCCCGGTTGACCCGGGATCCTCGGCATCGATGTCCCCACGGTGGGCCCCCCTACTCGGCGGAAACGGCTTGGAAGATCTCGTCGGGGATGTCGAAGTTGGCGTAGACGTTCTGGACGTCGTCGTGGTCCTCCAGGGCGTCCAGCACCCGGAGCACATTTCGGGCCGCGGCCTCCGTCGTGAGCGGCACGGCGGTGGTGGCGACCATGGTCGGGTCGGCGGAGGCCATGGGCACCCCGGCCTCGGCGAGAGCATCGCGCACGGCGGTGAAGTCGGTCGGGGCGGTGGTGATGTCGAAGGTGTCGCCCTGGTCGGCGACGTCCTCCGCGCCGGCCTCGAGCGCCGCCATCATCAGCTCGTCCTCGTCGACCCCGGCCGTCTTGTCCACGATGATCATGCCCTTGCGGTGGAACTGCCAGGCCACGGCTCCGGGCTCGGCCAGGGAGCCGCCGTTGCGGGTGAAGATGTTCTTCACCTCGGATGTCGTGCGGTTGCGGTTGTCGGTGAGGCACTCGACGATGACCGCCACCCCGTTGGAGGCGTAGCCCTCGTAGGTGACGGACTCGTAGGTGACACCCTCGAGCTCGCCCGTCCCCCGCTTGACCGCTCGCTCGATCGTGTCGAGGGGCACCGAGGCCTCCCGGGCCTTGTCGTACATGGCCCGCAGGGTGGCGTTGGCCGACAGGTCGCCGCCGCCCTCCCGGGCCGCCACCTCGACCTGGCGGATGAGCTTGGCGAAGAGCTTGCCCCGGACCTTGTCCTTCGCCGCCTTCTGGTGTTTCGTCGTCGCCCATTTGGAATGGCCACTCATGCTGTCACATCTCCCATTAGGTTCACCTCACAGACTCGAGAGGAAGTGCTGGTGGAAGCGCAGATCGCCGGCCAACTCGGGATGGAAGGCGCAGACCGTGACCGCCCCCTGGCGGGCCGCCACGGGCTCTCCGGAGGAGAGTCGGGCGAGCACTTCGACCCCCTGGCCGACCCGCTCGATCCCCGGGGCCCGGATGAAGACACCCGGGAAGGGTCCACCGGACAGGCCTGTGATTTCAAGTGGAGCCTCGAATGACTCGTTCTGGCGGCCGTGGGCGTTGCGCCGGACGGTGAGGTCGACGGCGCCGAGGACGGGCTGGTCGGCCCGCCCGTCGAGGACCTCGGAGGCCAGCAGGATCAGCCCGGCGCAGGTGCCGAGGACACCCAAGCCACCGGCCAGCCGTTCCCGGAGCGGCTGAAGCAGATCCGACGTGCCCAGCAGCCGCCCGACCGTGGTCGACTCGCCGCCCGGCAGTACCAGGGCGTCGGCCGCGGCCAGGTCGCGGGGCAGGCGGACCTCGAAGACGTCGGCCCCCAGCGCCGACAGGGCCTCAACGTGGGGCCGGAAGCCCCCCTGCAGGGCGAGGACGCCGACTTTCATCTAGGGGGTACCCCGGACCTCGGGCACCTGGGGGCACCATGGTCGTCACCAGCCCCGCTCCGCCAGCTTGACCTCGATCTTGTCCATCTCGGTGCCCTTCATCGGCTCGCCGAGCCCGCGGGAGACCTTGGCGATGATCTCGGCGTCGCGGAAGTGGGTGGTGGCCTCGACGATGGCCTTGGCCCGGGGAGCGGGGTCGGACGACTTGAAGATGCCACTGCCGACGAAGACGGCCTGGGCCCCGAGCTGCATGACGAGCGAGGCGTCGGCGGGGGTGGCGATGCCCCCGGCACAGAACAGCGGCACCGGCAGCTCGCCCTTCTCGGCCACCTCTTCGATGAGGTCGATCGGGGCCCGCAGCTCCTTGGCCATGGCGTAGCGCCCCGCCGGGTCGGACACGGTGAGCCGGCTGATGTCGCCCAGGATCGACCGCAGATGGCGGACGGCCTCGACGATGTTGCCCGTCCCCGCCTCCCCCTTGGAGCGGATGAGCGCCGCCCCCTCGGAGATGCGACGCAGGGCCTCGCCCAGGTTGGTG
>JAUZEX010000383.1 GCA_030838815.1 Actinomycetota bacterium | reverse complement strand
CTTCATCACGATGCGGCCACCGTCTTCGGCGGCGGCCTCCTCGATCAGCTCGATGATCCGGTCCCGCATCCGCAGAGGGGCGGTGAGGATCTTGCGGAAGTCGGTGCTGCGGCTGTAGCCGGTCAGGAAGTTGAAGAGATCGGACAGTTCGGCACCCAGGTCGGGATCGGCGGTGAGGATCCCGACGTCCTCGTAGAGCCGGGCCGTGGACGTGTTGTAGTTGCCGGTGCCGACGTGGCAGTAGCGCCGGATGCCGCCCGGCTCGGACCGCACGACGAGCGCCGTCTTGGAGTGGGTCTTGAGCCCGACGAGGCCGTAGACGACGTGGACGCCGGCCTGCTCCAGCGCCCGGGCCCAGGCGATGTTGGCCTCCTCGTCGAAGCGGGCCTTGAGCTCCACCAGCACCGCCACCTGCTTGCCCCGCTCCGCGGCCCGGATGAGGGCCTTCACGATCGGGCTGTCACCCGAGGTGCGGTACAGCGTCTGCTTGATGGCCAGCACGTGGGGGTCGACCGCGGCCTGGCGGATGAAGGCCTGCACGGTATCGGCGAAGGAGTCGTAGGGGTGGTGGACCAGCACGCCCTTCTCGGCCAGGACGGTGAAGATGTCGACCGTCCCCTCCTCCACCCCGGCCAGCCGGGGCGGGACCACCGACGGCCACGGTGCGTCCTTCAGGTCCGGCCGGTCGATCCCGTACAGCTGCCAGAAACTGTCGAGGTCGAGGAGACCGTCGATCTCGTAGACGTTCTCCGGGGTCAGGTCGAGCTCCCGGACCAGCAGGTCGCGGATCTCGGCCGGCATGCCCGGGTTGATCTCCAGGCGGACGGCATGCCCGAAGCGGCGCCGCCGCAGCTCCATCTCGATGGTGGCCAGCAGGTCGTCGGACTCCTCGTCGGCCACGCTGAGGTCGGCGTTGCGGGTGACCCGGAACGGGCAGTGCAGCTCGATCTCCATCCCCGGGAAGAGGCGGTCGAGGTGAGCGGAAATCACCTGCTCCAGAGGCACGAAGCATGTGCCGTCACTGCTCCGCACGAAGCGGGGCAGGAGCGGCGGCACCTTGACGCGGGCGAAGCGCCGCTCGTCCCGCTCCGGGTCGCGCACCATGATGGCCAGGTTGAGGGACAGGTTCGAGATGTAGGGAAAGGGGTGGCCGGGGTCGACCGACAGCGGGGTGAGAACGGGGAAGATCTGGTCCTCGAAGTACCGCCCGAGCTCCTTCTGGTGGCTCGTCTCCAGCGCCGCCCACTCGAGGACCCGGATCCCGGCCTCGGCCAGGGACGGCCGGACCTCGTCCCGGCACACGTCAGTCTGGCGGAGGACGAGCTCCTCGGCGCGCTTGCGGATCGACCCCAGTTCGTCGTGGGGGTCGAGGCCACCGGTGGCGGCCGCCCCCAACCCGGCGGCGGCCCGGTCGGCCAGCCCCGCGACCCGGATCATGAAGAATTCGTCGAGGTTGCGGGAGAAGATGGCCAGGAACTTGACCCGTTCCAGCAGCGGCATCTTGCGGTCCTCGGCCAGGGCCAGCACCCGGCCGTTGAAGTCGAGCCAGGACAGCTCCCGGTCGAGGTAGCGGAGGGCGCCGTCCTCGGTCACCGAGCCGCCTTCTTCTCCGCGGTGACACCGATGCGGTCGGCGGCCATCAATGCCGCGCCGATCGAGCCGCCCCGATCGCCGAGCGAGGCGGGCACGATGCGGAGCTCCGGGTTGCGGGGGAACACGTCGGTCCGGCAGGCCTGCTCGACCCGTTGCACGAAGGACTGGCCGAGGCGGTCGGCGAGACCCCCGCCCACGATCACCAGCGGGACGTCGAGCAGCGACGTGGCCGAGGCGATCGCCACCCCGAGGGCGCCGACCGCGTCGTCGATCAGTTCGATCGCCACGGCGTCGCCGGCGGCCAGCGCCTTCACGAACACCCCCGACGTCATCCGCCGGCCGGGCGCGAGGTCGACGAGGATGGTGTCGCGACCCTTGCGCTCAAGGTCGCGGGCCCGGCGCTCCATGGCCGCCCGGCCGGCGTAGGCCTCGAGGTGACCCCGGCCGCCGCAGCCGCAGAGCCGCCCGCCCCGGCGGACGATCATGTGGCCGATCTCCCCCGCCGCACCGGTCGGGCCGTGCCGGAGCACGCCGTCGAGCACCACGCCGGCGCCGATCCCGGTGCCGGCGAACACGCCGATCAGGTTGTCGGCCCCTTTCCCGGCTCCCAGCCGGTGCTCGGCCAGCGTGCCCACGTTCACATCGTTGTCGAGGGCGACCGGCACACCGTCGAGCGCGGCCGAGAGCGCCTCGGCCACACCGAAGGGTTCCATCCAGCCGGGGAGGTTGGGGGCTTGCCGGACTGTCCCCTCGACCGGATCGATGACCCCCGGGGCCCCGACGCCGATCCCGACCACATCTCCGATCGGGCCGAGATCGCGCACGACGGCCGCCATGGCGTCCACAACCGCCAGCGGGCCGCCCTGCGTCGGTGTCTTGCTCTTGGCCTCGGCCAGGACGCCGTCCCCGTCGAAGACGACGGCGTAGATCTTGGTCCCGCCGAGATCGATGCCGATCCAGCTCACGGGGAGCCCCTTGGTCGTTTCGCGGACCGGCCTCGAATCTAGGCGCTCGAGAGCTGAATCGGCGAAGCCACGGCGACGTCGTGACACAGTGCCGCTGCAACGGGTGTGGAGCCGCAGCCGCCCGCCCGAGAGCTCCACTCCGACGCCCTCGACCACCTCGCCGTCTTCTGCGGTGAACTCCTGCTTCAGGCCAGCCAGCCCCGAAGCGCGGGGTCGGCCGCCCGGGCCCACACCTCGGGCCAGGCGGCCCGCTTGGCCGCCGCCTCGGCCCGTTGCAGGCCGATCAACTGGCCGATGAGCATGGCCTCCTTCGTCGACCGGGTCTTGGGACCGGCCTGGCGGAGCCAGCCTTCCATGACACAGGCGTCCTGGTGGTCGCCGAGGACGGTCTGGACGGCGGCGATCTGCTTGGCGAAGGCGGTGGCCCGCTTGCCGACGACGCCGGCCGCGGCCTCGGCGGCGTAACGGGTGTGCTTGGCCAGGATCCGCACGGCGTGCAACTGTTCATCGGCGGGAATTTCCGGCAGGGCCTTGACGGCCCGGGCCAGCCGGCGCCACGGCCGCCGCACGAGACCGGGCAGGGCGTCGGCCGCCGCCTGGCGGGCACCGTCGCCCTGATCGGAGATAGCGAACCGCGGCTGGGAGGCCGCCTCCGTGAGCCGGTCGAGCAGAGCGACGTAGCGGGGGCTGTCCATGCCTTCGAGCAGCCGGACCCTGGCCGCCTCCCGGTCCCGGGCCAGTCGGGCCACGATGGTCTTCACCCCCGCCGCGTCCTCCTTGGGGAGGCTGGCCGCCTGATACTCGAGCCGCTCCATGAGCACCTCGGTGTCGCGCACGTCGCCCAGCAGAGCGGCGTACCACCCGGCCTCCTCCCGGAGCCCGGCCACCCAGTCAGGATCGAGCAGCGGACGGAACGTGCGGAGGTCGGACCGCAGCCGCCGCGTGCCGACGCGGGCCTGGTGCACGTCTTCCGGGTCGTCGCCGAGGCGGACGCCGGGGTCGTGGGCCACGATGCGGGCCAGAGCGTTGCCCACCGCCGCCTGCACCACCTCGCCCATGGAGGAGTCCGGGCCGGGCGCCGCCCCCCCCCCCCGCA
>JAUZEX010000360.1 GCA_030838815.1 Actinomycetota bacterium | reverse complement strand
CGGAGTCCGTCTGCAGGAGCAGGACCTCCACGCCGGCCCGTTGGGCTTGGAGGCATTCGGCGGTGAAGTCGGGTTGCGCCAGCGACGATTCGCCTCGGTAGACGGGTTCAAATCCGGCCGCCTTTCCGTAGCCATCGTCCCAGGTATAGCGGGCCCAGCCGCTGCACTGCGGGACTTCGCGGCACACGAGCGTGCCGAGCTTCTTCTTCCCTTTGGCGAAGCGGGCCCCGTTGACCAGTTCGGTCCAGGCCAGGAAGCGAGCATGGGCGGAAGACGGGAACAGCATCGCGCTCTCCCACCAGATGTCGAACACCAGGTCGCCACCCACGACCGGGACCCGCTTCTGCTCGAGGTAGGTCGTGGTCGCCTTGGACATGGAGAAGGGCGCGAAGTTGCCGACGAAGGCGATGACGCCCCGGTTCTCGACCATGTCCTTGACGAGGGCCTGGTGGCGGGCGGAATCGTTGCCGTCGTCGGCCGAGATCAGCTTGAGCGACCGGCCGCCCAACCCTCCGTGGGCGTTGACGTTCGCCACCCAGGCCTGGATCGTCTCCACCCCCATCACGAACTGGCCGCCGATGACTCCGGCCCGGGTGCTGACGTTCCCGATGACCAGCGGCGCCTTGGCCACCGGATTGCCGGGGGCGGCGGGGGTGGCCGGGGCGGTCGGGTGGCCTGAGGGTCGGGTCGTGGTCACGGCCTTGGCCGGAGCGGTATTCGATCCGCCCGAAGTGGCCGCGGCGCCTCCGGTCGGCGTCGCGACGGCGCCGGAGGATTGGAAGCCACCGGTCACCGGTGCCGGGGCGCCTGGCGCCGCCGCCGTCCCGGCCCCCGCCGCTCCGGGGCTGTTCAGAGCGGCGGGCTCACCGGAAGGGGCGGCGTCGGGAACGGTGGCCGACGGGATGCCTCGCGCTGCTCCGGCGTCCGCTAGCGGCCGGACGGCGGCCACCACGCGGTCGTGCGGGATCCGGCTGCCACAGGCCGAGCCGGCGAAGCACAGCGCGGCGACCAGCGCGATCCGGACCCGGGCCCCGCCCGTTCTCAGCCGCAACTCAATCCCCCCTAACCAGCTGCAGTCATCAACTCGAGCCACTTCATATGCCAGTACCAGATCGAATCGTCGGTCGAGAAGCCACCCCAGATGTCCCCCGGACCGGGCCAGTCCCCGTCCGGCAGGACGCCGCTCCGGCTCGGCGGCCGGCTGGACGGGTACCGCAGGTACTGCCGCCGGCCCTGTCCCCCACTGACGGACGTCTGGATACGGGCCCAGGCCGCCAGGTCGTCCTGCTCGAAGATACCGCTCGCCCCGAAAGTCAGTGTATGCATCTGGGCCGACTGGCGCTTCTCCTCGTCGCTGAGGTCCGGGTGGACGAGCGCCCACGACCAGACCTCCGTCCGGTCCGGAGCCACGGGCATGAAGGTCCGCACGGTGAACCCGGCCGCCGGTGTGCCCGGGAAGCGGACCAACCCGAGCCAGACGAAGTTCGGGAACAACATGCCGATACCCGGGAACACGCCGTTATTCAGCAAGCGCATCTGTTCCGGGAGCAGGTTCCGCTCGAGCTGAGGTCGGGCATCCGGCGGGATCCAGGGAACAGCCAGTTCGAGCGCACCGAACATCGGCACGAACGCGGTGAGGTCGACGCAGGTGATGCTGTGGCCGGTCTCGGGCATGGCGGCCGAAAAGGCGAACCCGGCGATCTTGTCCAGGAAGCCGCCGGGGGCGACCCCGATATCGCCCATACTGGCATGGAGCGTCATGGCGTGGTAACCGTCGCCGGCGAAATTGTCGGAGGCGAGCTTCCAGTTGGCCTTGGTGACGAACCGCTGGGGCGGGCCGGCCACGACCAATGGCTTGTCCAGCGAGCCGAAGGCGACGTCGAGATACCACTTGAAATCGCCGATGTAGTCCTCGAAGGACGGCAGGGTCTCGTCCCACGTGGCGAAGATGAGGCCGCCATAGGTCGCCACCCGGGCCCGCTGGAGCCGGAACTCGGACTTGTCCCCCGTATCCCCGAGGAACTCCCGCTCGGCCGGGATGGCCACCAGCCTACCGGCGGGGTCGTAGACCCAACCGTGGTACGGGCACCGGAAGGTGTCGGCTTTGCCACCGTCGACCATGCAGACCTGCGCGGCGCGGTGGGCGCAAACGTTCAGCAGGACGTTCACCGCTCCGGAATGATCCCGGGCCACGATGACGGCGTCGGTCCCGAGCGTCCGGGTCACGAAGTCGCCCGGCTCGGAAATCTCCGACTCGAGGCCGAGGAACACCCACGTCCGGCCGAAGATCCGCTCCCGTTCGAGATCGAAGATCTCCTGATCGCTGAAGACGCGGCCGCTCAGGGCGCGGCGCTCGACGTCCACCAGTTCCCTGAGGTCGGTACCGTCGGCGAGCAACGAGCCGGACAGAGCCTCAATGGTCACGGCAGTCCTCCTCGAGAAGCGGGCGAGTCACAAGAAGATCGCCAGATCGGTGGCCGCGAGGTTCGTCTGGTCGACGAGAATCTCCCGGTCGGCCAGCAGGAGCCCACCCTCCGCTGTCGTCCGGAGGCGGTCGTTCCGCTGGGCCGAGATCAGGTCCAGCCCCGGATCCCGCCACCGGCTGCGGACGAGGAGCAGGTTGCTCGTAGCCCGCAGCTCGCCGGCCGGCAACCGCTGCACCCGCACGTTGGTCACGAAGCGCCGGGTGCGCGACCGGGGCTGTTCGGCCCAGTTGAAACGGCTGTCGGTCGACCGCCGGATGCGCAGGTCGAGGCTGCCCCAGTCCTCGTCGAAGAATCCCGAACCGCTGAAACCGGCCTCCTCTTCGCTGAGGGGCAGGCCCATCCCGTCCCCGCGATCCGTCCGGACCGGCATGCGGTACGAAATGTCCCGGGCCAGGAGATCGAGCCACTCCTTGAACCGCGCGCCGTCGAGGAGTTCGGCTTCGAGCTCCAGGAACTCCATCACCGCGGCGTGGGGCGGTTCACCGAACTTGACTGGCTCGCTCACGACAGTGTCCACGTCAATTTCCACCGAGTTACCCCCTGATCAGTTCTTTCTATTGGCCCGGCAGCGGAAGGTCGCGGGGGATCGTCTTGGCGGCGATGGCGTCGGCGTTGTGCTCCCGGCGGATCGCCTCGATCATCTCGAACTCGGGGCCCTGGATGAGCCACTCGATGTCCTCGTAGAGGCAACGGGGGGCGGTCATCTCGATGCCGATGATCTGGCCACCCTCGGGGACGTAGAAGTTGTGCGCCGCGCCCTGGGGAATCCGCATCCACGTGTCGGTCTTCAGCTCGAAGTACTCCTCGCCGGCCACGCAGTAGCCGACGCCCCCGATGATGAAGCCCAGGTGCTCCCCCTTCGAGTGCTTGTGGGCCGGCAACTGCCCGGTCAGGGAGAACAGCGCGGCGGTGAGGTCTTCGCGGTCAAAGAGCCACCAGTAGTCGAACACGCCTTCGACCGCCAGATCCGGCTCCGACTTCATCAGCTCCCGGACATCGGCCGACGAGATCACGCTCACGTTCATCCGTCCTTTCTGGTTTCGATGGCCACCTGCGACATGGTGCCGATCCCTTCGACCGCGCTGACGAGCACGTCGCCGCTGACCAGGTACCGGGGAGGCTTCCGACCCGAACCGACCCCGGACGGGGTCCCGGTGAAGATGAGATCGCCGGGCAGGAGCGGGACGATCCCCGACAGGGCCTCGACGAGGACGGGGATGGGGAAGATCAGATCCGACGTGCGGGACCGCTGGACCGTTTCGCCGTTGAGCGTGCAGCTCAGCTCGAGATCGTCGGGGTCGTGGAACTCGTCCGGGGTGACGAGGACGGGGCCGATGGGGCCGAACCCCGGGAAGGACTTGGCGAGGGAGAACTGCGGCAGCGGCGGACGGAACTGCACCTCGCGCTCCGAGAGGTCCTGCCCCACGGTCAACCCCGCGATGTACGACCAGGCATCGGCGGCTGGGACGTGGTGGGCGTGCCGGCCGATGACCGCGACGACCTCCACCTCCCAGTCGACCATGCCGCTGGGCAGCTCGAGGGCGCCGTTCGGAGGGGCGATGCAGGCCGGGAACTTTGTGAACGTGGCCGGGGACGCCGGCAGCCCGTACCCCAACTCGTCGGCGTGTTGACGGTAGTTCAAGGCGATGGCGAAGACCTGGGCCGGTCGAGGCACCGGCGCACCGAGGTCGTCGTCGACGATCTTGACGCCGGGACCGCTCCCTTCGCTGGCGGTCCCCGCCCAGCGCCGGAACTCGTCCCAGTGGGCGAACACCCCTTGCGGGTCGGGCCCGAACCGCCCGTTGCTCCAGGTGGCGACGTCGAAGGCGACCTCCGCCTCCACGAGGACCAGCCGACCGTTCAGATTGGCGACGCGCATACCGGTTACCCCTCGCGTTCCTTGAGGATCCGGCGGAGGACCTTGCCGGATGGGGTACGGGGAATCTCGGAGACGAACTCGACGTAGCGGAGGTGCTTGTAGGTTGCCAGCCGCTCCGCCACCCACCCGATCAGCTCGTCAGCGGTGACGGCAACCTCGGGACGGACGACCACCGCCGCCTTGGGAACCTCACCCGCCCGCTCGTCAGGAATGCCGTAGACCGCACAGTCGGCCACGCCCGGGTGGCTGCGCAGCACGTTCTCCAACTCCACCGGCGCCACCTGGAAGGCCGACACCTTGAGCATCTCCTTGGCCCGGTCGGTGAGATGGATCCAGCCGTCGGGTTCGACCCAGCCGACGTCCCCCGTCCGGAACCAGCCGCCGGGCAGGAAGGCGTCGGCGTTGGCCTCCTCCGGCAGATAGCCGAGCATGGTGTCAGGGCCCCGGACGACGATCTCGCCCTGCTCACCGGGCGGGACCGGTCGCCCGTCGTCGAGCGAGACGACGTCGATCTCCGTGTCGGAGTCCGGCAGGCCGGGCGTGTCGAGTCGGCAGCGGTCGGGCCGGTCGACCGGGTTGCAGTGCATGCCCGGAACTTCGGTCGTGCCATAGGCCGGCACCCACCGGACGCCCGACCGCTGGGTGACCTTCTCGGCAACGCTGGGCGAGATCGGAGTGGCGCCCCAGCTGAAGTAGCGGATGGAAGACAGGTCGTACTTCTCGAGGTTCGGGTGGTTGGCCATGGCTACGGCGATGGGGGCGGCACCGAAGCCGATCGTGACCCGTTCGTCCTCGATGTTGCGCAGCATGGTGTCGAGATCGAAGCGCCGGAAGAGCCGCATCGGAGCGCCGGCGTCGAGCGCCATACCCACGATGAGAATGCCGTAGATGTGGAAGAGCGGGAGGAAGACCTGCAGCCGGTCGGCCGAGCCGATGTTCAGGGCCGCCTTCGTCTTGATGATGGCGGCGATGATCGAACGGTGAGAGTGCCGCACCGCCTTGGGGAGCCCCGTCGTCCCGGAACTGAAGGGCAGGGCGGCCTCGGTCTCGGCCAGCCTCGACGACAGCCGCGGGGGGCGCTGACCGGACGAGCCGTAGACCAGATCCCAGAACGATGACCATCCGGCCGGACCATCGGGGTCGACGCAGATCCGGAAGGGCGGGGCGCCCGCCGCCGCCAGCGTCGGGGCCATCTCGGCGTCGGCGATCACGGCCCGGGGCCTGGTCAGCTCCAAGGCGTGGCGGAACTCGAGCTCTTTCCACAGAGGATTCGGCATCACCACGGAAGCGCCGGTCCGGCTGATCCCGTAGGCGGCGATGATCCACTCGGGCCGGTTCGTCACCGCGACGGCGACGCGGTCACCCGGCCCGATACCCTGTTCGAGCAGCCCGTTGGCGAGGGCGTTGGTGAGCCCGTCGAGCTCCCGGTAGGTGAACGTCTCGTCCCCGAAGAACAGGGCCGCAGCTTCCGGATCCCGGTCGGCGGCCCGATCGAGCAGGCCGTGGAGCGGGATGTCGGGGTAATGGAGGGGAGGTCGGCGCAGCATCGACGTCACCAGGGCATCGACACGCCGCCGTTGGGGCGGAGAATCTGTCCGGTCATGAAGCGGGCGGCGTCCGACGCCAGGTAGAGGACGCACTGCGCGACGTCGTCGACCGTACCGACCCGGGCCAGCGGCGACAACCGGGCCATCTCGACGTTGACCGCCTCCATCTCCTCTTCGTCGATCGTGCCGTCGGGCTGCCGGGCATGACCGGCCGTCATCGACGTGGGGACGAACCCGGGTGCCACCGCGTTCACCCGGATCCCGGCCGGGCCTCCTTCACAGGCGCCCGTCCGGGTGAGCATGACGATGGCCGCCTTGGTCATGGCGTAGACGCCAATGCCCGGCAGCGGGGTGTCGATCGCCGTCGAGGTGATGTTGACGATCGATCCTCCCCGTCCGTTGCCTTCCATCACCCGCATGGCGGCCTGCATGCCCCAGAAAACGCCTTTGACGTTGACGGCGATCAGGGCGTCGAGGTCGTCTTCGGTGGTGTCGACGATGCGGCCCCGCATGGCCGGCAGCGTGATGCCGGCGACGTTGGCCACGACATCGAGCCGCCCGAACTCGTCGACCGCCCGCCGCACCGCGGCATCGACCTGTTCCCGCGACCGGACGTCGGCCGCCACCTCCGCCGTCCGTCCACCGTGCCCGGCGAGGTCGGCGGCCGTCTCCTTCAACCCCGTCTCGTCGACGTCGACCAGCACGACGTCGGCGCCGGCCCAGGCGAGCAGGTCGGCTGATCCCCGACCGATTCCGCTCGCCGCCCCGGTGACGAGCGCGACGCGGCCCGCCAGTGACCAGGGCTGGAACGAGGCTGACGACGTCATCGGTTCGCTCAGAGGTGGAAGATCCGGCGGGCGTTCTCGCCCTCGATCTTCCGGCGGTCCTCATCGCTCAGGTCCAGCTCGTCGAGCAGCGTGAACCCGTTGAGGGCGTCCCAGCCCCCGTAGTTGTCACCGATGATGAGGTGGTCGGCGCCCATGAACTCCACCAGGAAGCGCCG
>JAUZEX010000870.1 GCA_030838815.1 Actinomycetota bacterium | reverse complement strand
ACGAGCGTGCCCTTGCCGGTCACGATCTTGAAGCCGAGGCTCTCCTGGACGGCGTCACTGGCGGTGTGCTCCCGCAGCCCGGAGATGATGAGGGCTTCGTTGGGCTCGGCCACCCGCCACATGGCCTTGAAGACGAGGTAGAGGACGATGAGCCCTCCGACGATGACAGCGGCGGCGATCTGAAGCGCCATTGCGTGTCCCCCCTTGGGGATGCGTCACATACGCGTGACGACGACTGTGCGGGGCGGGAAGTACTCCACCACGACGATCCTGCTCCCGATCGGGATGGCGTCGTCACCGTCGGCGGCATAGGCGTGGAAGGCCTCGCTACCTCCACGAACCTCGACCATGACCTCACCGAGGTGGCCAGGGGTGATCGTGCCGGTGACTCGACCCATCTTTCCGATCATCTGGTGGTCGGCCACTGCTCCTGCTCCTTCGGTGAGGATCAAAGGATCCTCAACAATCAGTGTGGCGCGATCGCCGCCGGGGTGCGCACCGATTTCCGCCGTCCGGCGCACCCGATCGGCCATTGGTCACGATTCGAGCTGTTTGGGCGGTTCCCCGGCGGAGGGCAGCTCGGCCTTCATGCGGGCCAGTTCGGCGTCGATCTGGGAGGCGGCGATGGCGTGACCGAGCTCGGCTTCGAGCCGGTCGCCCGGCGCTGAGAGGTCGTCGAGCGCTCCTGACGCCAGCAGCTCGTCGATGGCGCCGGCCCGGGCCTGCATGGACGCCGTCTTGTCCTCCGCCCGCTGCACGGCCAGGCCGATGTCGCCCATCTCGCCCGAGATCCCCGACAGGGCCTCGCCAATCTTCGTCTGGGCCTCGGCGGCCGTGTAGGTCGCCTTGATCGTCTCCTTGCGGGTGCGGAAGGCTTCGAGGTGGGCCGAGAAGCGTCGGGATGCCTCGGTGAGCTTGGCCTCCTCGGCCTGGAGCTGGGCGTGCTGGGTCCTGAGCGCCTCCAGCTCCGGCTCGACGGCCGCCCGGCGGGTGAGGGCTTCCCGGGCCAGGTCTTCCCGGCCCGCCTCCATGGCCCGCTGGGCCTGCTCGTGGAGCTTGGCTGCTTTCGCTTGCAGCTGCTCGCCCTGCATCTCCAGCCGCTTGCGGGACGTGGCCACGTCGAGCAGGCCCCGCTTGACCTTCTGGAGCATCTCCATCTGGCGTTGGTACCCGTAGTCCAGCGTCTCGCGGGGGTCTTCGAGCCGGTCGATCGCCTTCGTGGCCTTGGCCTTGAAGATCATGGAGAACCGCTGCATCAGCCCCATGGCGCAAACGCTAGTCGCGATAGTTCCGGCCGAGCCCCAGGGCTTCCGGGGTGTGCATGGCCACCATCTTCGCCCCCACTTCGGTGGGGAGCCGCCGGGCGGTGAGGCGGGACACGACCACCATCGTGAGGAAGGCGGCCGGTACCGACCAGGCGGCCGGCTCGCCCAGCAGCGCTTCAGCCCACCCCGGGCCGGGGTGGCCGATCATCGTGGCCAGAATGGCCGCCGACGCCAGGCCGCCGCCCACGGCGAGGCCGGCGCCGGCGCCGGCGGCGGTGAGACCCCGCCACCAGATGCCCAGCACCAGCAAGGGGCAGAAACTCGAGGCGGCGATGGCGAAGGCCCAGCCCACCAGCAGGTTGATGTCGAAGCGCTCCACGAGCAACCCGAGGGCGACCGCCACCGTGCCGGCCACCGCCGCTCCCCGCCGGAAGTCGGCCACCGAACCCCGGAACACGTCCTGGGCCAGGGCTCCGGCGACCGAGATCAGGAGCCCCGAGGCGGTGGAGAGGAAGGCGGCGAAGGCCCCCGCCGCCACCAGGCCCGACAGCAGCTCTCCGCCGAGGCCCGGGAAGACGCGGCCGGGGAGGGCGAGCACGACGGTGTCCGTCCCCTTGGTCAGATAGAGGTCAGGGGCGTAGAGGCGGCCGAGGGCGCCGTAGACGGCGGGGAAGACGTAGAAGGCGCCGAGGAGCACCAGCACGATCAGCGTCGTCTGGCGGGCGGCCCGTCCGTCGGGGTTGGTGTAGAAGCGGACGAGGATGTGCGGCAGGCCCATCGTGCCGAGGAACGTGGCCAGCATGAGGGAGTAGGTCAGGAACAGCGGGTGGCTCCGCTCCCGGCTGACCGGCCCGAACGGACGGCTCCAGGAGCGGCCGTCGGCGTTGGGCTGTCCGACGGCATGGGGGGCGGTGGCGCCGGCCGGGAACGTGATCCGCGCCCCCGCGGCGACCGTGTGGCGCCCGGCGGCGAGGAGAAGCGGGTCGGCCCGGCCGGGACCGTGGCGGGTGCCGTCGAGGGTGCCCTCGATGCGGACGGGCGTGGCGTCGTCGACCTCGAAGCGGGCCGCGACCCGCACGTGGACGACCGTCTCCATCTGGAAGCGGGGGGGTACGGGAAGCGCGAGCCGGGGCGAGTCGTCGGCCTGGTAGTGGAGGAGCAGGACGATGGCCGGCAGCGAGATGGCCGTGACCTTCAGCCAGTACTGGAAGGCCTGCACGAACGTGATCCCCTTCATGCCGCCGAGGAACACGTTGGCCGTGATCAGGCCGCCGACCCCGACCACCCCGACCCAGTACGGCGCCCCGAGGATCGCCCGCAGCGTCACCCCCGCCCCCTTCAGCTGGGGCAGGAGGTAGAACCAGCCGATGAGCAGCACGAACGTGGTGGCGAGGCGGCGGACCACCAGCGAGTCGAGCCGGCCCTCGGCGAAGTCGGGAATGGTGTAGGCGCCGAACCGGCGCAGGGGGGCGGCCACCAGCAGAAGCAGGACGAGATACCCGGCGGCGAACCCGACCGGGTACCACAGCATGTCGACCCCGTACTTCATGACGAGGCCGGCGACGCCCAGGAACGACGCCGCCGACAGGTACTCGCCGGAGATGGCCGAGGCGTTCCACATCGGACGCACCGACCGGGAGGCGACGAAGAAGTCGGACGTCGTCCGGGCGACGCGCATGCCGTAGGCGCCGATGAGGATGGTGGCGATGGTCGACACCACCACCGCCGCCAGCGTGACCGTCGAGCTCACCGCTAGCTCCGCTCGATGAACTCGACGAAGTCGCGCTCGTTGCGCTCCGCCTGGCGGACGTAGAGGACGCCGAGCAGCACCAGCAGCGGGTACACCGCCCCGCCCAGGATGATCCACGGCAGCGGCAGGCCGAAGATGCGGTACTCGGCCAGCCCGGGGTGGGTGGCGAACAACGCCGGGAGGCCGAGCAGAAGACAGCCGAACACGGCGAAGATCCGTACCGCCAGCATGAGCTGCGCCCGGGTGAGGGAGCGGAGCAGGATCTCGCCCACCTCCGTCTGCTCGGCCAGCTCGGTCAGGGCCCGCTCTCCCGGTTCCCGGCGGGTGGCCCGCCCCCGCGGGTTGCGGACGGCGACGCGCCGCGCCGCCAGCGCCGGATCGATCAGCGGGACGGGCGCCGGGCCGGCCTGGTCGGCCGGGACCTTGGCCGCCGCCGCCGACGCAGGACCCCGGCGGGGGGGCCGGTTCGGCCGGCGGCGCCGCGACCGGGAGCTCACGACCCGGCCTTCCGGGGCCGGGAGCGGGGGCTGCGGGCCAGCCGGTCACGCAGCTCCCGGGCGTGGCGGCGGCTGACCGGCAACTCCTGGCCGGCGACGAGGAGGTCGTAGCCGCCGCCGGGCCGGGCCCGCAGCTCGGTGACATGGCGGAGGGCGATCAGGTAGCGGCGATGGACCCGGACGAAGCCGGCGTCGCGCCACGACTCCTCCAGCGCCGAAATCGGCACCCGGACCAGGAAGGCGCCGTCGGGGGTGTGGAGCCGGACGTAGTCGCCGCTGGCCTCCACGAAGCGGATCGAGTCGCGCTCCACCATCCGGGTGACGCCGCCCGTCTCCACCGCGATGCGGCTCGGGTCGTCGCCGTCGGGGGCCGCCCGCCGGGCCGGAGTGTCGAGGCGGCGGATGGCGTCGGACAGCCGCTCGGGCCGGACGGGCTTGAGGAGATAGTCGACCGCCTGCAGCTCGAAGGCCTCCACGGCGTGTTGTTCGAAGGCGGTGACGAAGACGATCTCCGGCGGACGGGCGAAGCGGGACAGCACCCGGGCCAGCTCCAGCCCGTCGAGCCCCGGCATGCGGATGTCGAGGAACACGGCGGCGAAGCTCCCGTCCCGCAGGCGGCGCAGCGCCTCGGTGGCGTCGGAGGCGGTCACCACCGAGCCGATCCGGGGATGCTGGCGGAGGAGGTAGGCGAGGTCGGCGAGGGCGGGTTCCTCGTCGTCGACCACCAGGACCTCCAGGGTTCCGTCCGCAGAGCCCGTCACGAGGCCCGGACCCCGCTGCGGTACTTCGGAATCCGCAGGCTCACCTTGGTGCCCGCTCCCGGGGCGGTCTCGACCACGAGGCCGAAGTCGGCCCCGAAGACCGTGCGCAGCCGCTCGTCGACGTTGGCCAGCCCGATGCCGGTGCTGCGCCCGGCCAGGCTGGAGCGGACCATCTGCGGGTCCATCCCGACGCCGTCGTCCTCCACAGTGATGCGGGCCTCGGGGCCGGCGTCGGTGGCCACGATGCTGATGTGGCCCTGGCCGGGCTTCTTCTCCAGGCCGTGGCGGACGGCGTTCTCCACCAGCGGCTGGAGCACGAACACCGGCACCGCCACCGGCAGCACCTCCGGCGCGACCTGGAGGGTGACCTGGAGCCGCTCCCCGAATCGGGCCCGTTCCAGCACCAGGTACTTGTCGATCGACCGGAGCTCTTCGGCCAGCGTCGTGAACTGGCCGTGACGGCGGAAGCTGTAGCGGGTGAAGTCGGCGAACTCCAGCAGCAGGTCCCGGGCCCGCTCGGGGTCGGAGCGCACGAAGCTGGCGATGGCGGTCAGGGCGTTGAAGATGAAGTGGGGCGAGATCTGGG
>JAUZEX010000359.1 GCA_030838815.1 Actinomycetota bacterium | reverse complement strand
CCTCCAGGCACTCCGGCGTCGGCTTCCCGTAGCCGGCGCCGAAGCGCGTGTGGTTCAGAGGCGGCCGGCCTCAACCCCGATGGCCGAAGGCGAGACGGGTCCCGAACGCCAGCCGGGGTTTCTGGCGGTGCTGGGCCCAGCGATAGCCGGCCACCCCGAGGCCGACCGCGGCCAGGACGCCGCCGACAGCCGCCGTCGGCGCCGGGCCCGGCGTCGGGACCCGCCGGCGCAGGCGGATGGGCTGATCGAACTCCCGGATGTCCCATTCCTTGTGCCGGGCGAGCCGGGCCAGCTCCCGGTCGGGGTTGACCGCCACCGGATGGCCGACGAGCTCGAGCATCGGGGCGTCGGTGATCGAGTCGGAGTAGGCGTAGGAGCGGGCCAGGTCGATGCCGTCGCGCTGGGCGGCGTGGCGGATCGCCGTCGCCTTGTGAGGGCCGTAGGCGTAGAACTCGAGCTCGCCGGTGTAGCGCCCGTCGGCGTCGACGCGGGACCGGCTGGCGATGCACTCGTCGACCCCGAGGTACTCGGCGAGGTGGGAGACGATCTCGATCGGCGACGACGAGACGAGGAAGATCTTGCGCCCGGCGTCGAGGTGCTCCTCGAACAGCTCGAGGACCTCGGCGTAGATGATGGGGGCGACGATCTTCTCGAATGTCTCCCGGACGATCCCGGTGACCTCCGCCTGCTCCCAGCCTCTGGTGACCGACAGCATGCTGTCGCGGGCCCGCTCCATCCGGGCCTCGTCGGCGCCCCGCAGCCGGTAGATCGCCTGGTTGTAGGCGCTCTTCAACAGGGCCGAGCGGGACAGCAGACCGTGCCGGTAGAGAGGCCGGCCAAAGGCCAGGACCGAGCTCTTGGCGATGACGGTCTTGTCGAGATCGAAGAAGGCGGCCTCCATAGAAGTCCGTCAGCATAGGAGCCCTCAGGCCTTATTCGATTGCGGCCCCGTGAACGCCGTAGGTACGGTGCCCACCGGCTCTTCCCCCTTCCAGCAACTGCGCCGCGCGTCCCCCGGACGGCGCGCTACTCGAAGGGGGCCGTCCCGTGCTCATCGCTCTCTGGTCGCCGAAGGGCGGCTCCGGCATGTCCGTGGTCGCCGCCTCGTTGGCCCTCGTGGCCGCCGAGCGGTCCGAGGCCCGCCTCGCCGACCTCGGCGGCGATCAACCGGCCATCCTCGGCCTCCCGCCTCTATCAACTGCTGTTCCCGGCCGTGGGCTGGCGGCGTGGCTGGCGGCGGGTGCCTCGGCCCCGACGGAATGGCTCGACGCCATGACCGTGCCCATCGGCCCCCGCATGTCCCTCCTCCCGCTCGGCGACGACGCGCCGGCCGCCGCCCCCGAAGCCGGCGCGGCGCTGGGGGTGGCGCTGCGGGACGGCGGCCTGACCGTCCTCGATTCCGGCGCCGGTCCGAGCCCGGCCGCCCGGGCGGCGGTGGAGGTGGCCGACACCGCCCTGATCGTGATCCGGCCCTGCTATCTGGCCCTCCACCGGGCGGTGGCCGATTCCCGGCTCCGCCCTTCCTCCGGGGCGATCCTGGTGGAGGAGCCGGGTCGGGCGCTCGATGCCGGTGACGTCGCCGCCGTACTTGGCCTGCCCGTCGTCGCCCGGTTCCCGGTGCGGGCCGATATCGCCCGGGCGATCGACGCCGGCGTCCTGCGCGACCGGCTGCCGGCGCCGCTGGCGTCCCCGGCCGCCACCCTGCTGGCCGGCCTGGCCGACGCCCGGGGGATGTGGGCGGCGTGAGCGGCTGGGGCGGGCCGGAGGCAGGGGCGGGCCGTGTGAGCCCAATGCTCGGCGCCGGCGGGCTCGAAGCGCTGCTGGCCGATCCGGACGTGTCGGAGATCCTCCTCAACGGGGGCGGGCGGGCCTTCGTGGAGCGGGCGGGGCGGCTCGAGCCCGTCACGGTCGATCTCGACGAAAGCGGCGTCCGCCGCGTGGTGGAGCGGGTCATCGCCCCGCTCGGCCTGCGGCTCGACCGCGCCTCGCCGATGGTCGACGCCCGGCTGCCCGACGGTTCCCGGCTCCACGCCGTCCTCGCCCCGGTGGCGGTCGACGGCACGTGCGTGGCCATCCGACGCTTCGGCACCGCCCGGCGCCGACTGGGGGATTTCGGCCTGGCGCCGGCCGGGGTCGATCTCCTCCGTTGGGCGGTCCGGGCGGGCTGGAACCTCCTCCTCTCGGGTGGCACCGGCGCCGGGAAGACGACGCTCCTCAACGTCCTCGCCGGCGAGGTGGAGCCAGGGGAGCGGATCGTGACGATCGAGGAGACTGCCGAGTTGGCCCTCGACCAACCCCACGTTGTGCGGCTCGAGGCCCGGCCGGCCAACGCCGAAGGCGCCGGAGCGGTGCCAGTCCGGGCGCTCGTGCGGGCCGCTCTCCGGCTCCGGCCCGATCGGCTCGTGATCGGCGAAGTCCGGGGCGGCGAGGCGTTCGATCTTCTCCAGGCGCTCAACACCGGGCACTGCGGCTCGCTCTGCACCATCCACGCCAACGGGCCGGGCGACACCCTGGCCCGCCTCGAAAGCCTGGTCCTGCTGGCCGGGGTCGGGCTCCCGGTCGATGCCATCCGAGCCCAGATCCACTCTTCGATCGACGCCGTCGTGCACGTCGTCCGGCACCCGGGGGGCCGGCGGGCGATCGAGGGCATCGCCGAGCTGTCCGGCCCCACCGGCCTCCGCCCCCTCTATCCGGCCGGCTCCGAATGCGGTCTTCCCGCCCGGCCTCCCCGGCTCGCCGACAGAGCTCCGTTCGATGCTGGTCGGCCAGGATGAGCGTCTCCAGGCTCCGGGTCCGGCCCTCCGGCCTGATTTCCCGCCTCCCGGACGTCGTCGCGTTCGAGTCCCCGTCGGGCGGGATGACGGCTTTTCGGATGATCAGGCGGGCGCGGGAGGGGTTTCGCCGCCGGCGGCGGGATGCCGGCCTCGTCGCCGCTCTGCCCGACGTGCTCGATCGTGTGGCGGGCGGTCTGCGGGCAGGGGCGGGGACGCTCGCGGCGCTGGCCGATGCCGCCGCCGGCTCGGATCTTCCCCTGGCGTTGTCGCTCGATCTCGGTCACGTGATTGATCACGCCGGGGACGGGGGGCTCGGGCCGGCGTTGGCGGCCTGGGCCGAAGCGCGTCCGCTCCCAGCGGTGGCAGCGGTCGCCGCCGCCCTGGAGGTCACCGCCGGGGCGGGCGGGCCGGCCGCGGCGGCGCTGGAGGGGTTGGCCGGCGGCCTGCGCGACCGCCACGACGCCGCGGGCGAGGTCGCCGCTCTGTCGGCCCAGGCCCGGCTCTCGGCGGTCGTGGTCGGCGCCGCCCCCGCCGTCTCGCTCGGGCTCTCCCTCCTGGCCGACCGGCGGGTGGCGCCCACCCTGGTCGGCACCTCCACGGGCCGCGCCTGCCTTCTGAGCGGGGTCGCCCTCGAAGCGCTGGCCGCCCTGTGGATGCGCCGGATCGTGCGGTGCGAGCCGTGACCCGCCGTGTCCCCCGCGCCACCGGGCCGGTCCTCGGGGCCGGCCGCCGTCCCGGCCGTACCACCGGACAGATCCTCCGGCCCGGCCGCACCTCCCGACAGGTCCTCCGGCCCGGGCGGTGGGAGGACGGCGTCGCACTCACCGCCGATCTGCTGGCGGTGGCGGTGGCCGCGGGGCTCACGCCGTATCTCGCCCTTGAATTGGCGGCGCGCTTCGCCCCGGAGCCGGTCGGCGGGCGACTCCGCGCCGTGATGGCCGCCGCCAGCGACGGCCGGCCACTGGCCGATGTCCTCGACGCCGAGGCGGCCCGGACGCCGCCGATCCGGTCGGTGCTGGCGCTGATGGGCGCATCGGAGCGGTCCGGCGCACCGGTGGGGGCGGGGCTCGGGCGGGTGGCCGCCTCGACCAGGGCGCAGTCACGCCGCCGGGCGATGGCCCGGGCCCGGACGGTACCCGTCCGCCTCCTCTTCCCCCTCGTGTTCCTGATCCTGCCCGCCTTCCTGCTCCTCACCGTGGCGCCCGTCGTACTGGCCACGCTCACCCACTGACCGCCTCAAGACACGCCTCAAGACACGCCTCAAGACACAAGGAGTCAATCCGATGCCTCTCCCCGACCGCGCCCAGATCCGCAACGCCGCCGGCCAGACGACGGCCGAGTACGCCCTGGTGATCCTGGCCGCCGCCGCCCTGGCCACGATGGTCATCGCCTGGGCCACCCACTCGAACGCGGTCGGACGGCTCTTCGACACCGTCCTCCAGCGGGTCCTCGGCTCGGCCGGATGACGTCCCGCCGCGGCCGCGAGGCCGGGCAGACGACGGCCGAACTGGCCGTCGTCCTTCCCGTCGTCCTGCTGCTCGCCCTCACGCTGATCCAGGCCGCCCTGGTGTGCCGCGACGACCTCGCCCTCGTCGATGCGGCCCGGGAGGCCGCCCGGGCCGCCAGCCTCGACCCCGATCCTGCCCGGGCCGAGCGGGCGGCCTCCGCCGTACTGCCCGGCGCCGTCGTCCGCCCCTACTCCCGCCCGGCGGCCGGGGAGACCATCCGCGTGACGCTCGCCTACCGCAGCTTCACCACCCTCCCCCTCGTCGGGCCGCTTCTGCCCGACCCGCTGCTGGTGGCCCACGCCGCCATGCGGGTGGAGCGGTGAGCCGGCCGGCCCGGCAGTCCGGCAGCGCCGGCATCCTCCTCTGCGGTCTCCTGGCCGTCACCGTTGTCCTCCTCACCGGGCTCGGCCGGTTGGCCACCGGGGTCCTGGCCGCCTCCCGGGCGCAGACGGCGGCCGACGCCGCCGCGCTGGCCGCGGCCGGGGAACTCGCCGCGGGCAGGACCGCGTGGGCCGCGGAGCGAACTGCTTCTGTGACAGCGGCCGCCAACGGCGCCCGCCTCCTGCGCTGCGATTGCGCCGGCCCGGCGGTCACCGTCCACGTCTCAGTCACTCTGCCCTTCTCCCAGCCCGTGTCAGGCCTGGTCAGGGCAGCTGCCCGAGCCGAGCTTCACCCGGAATGTCCCGGTTGATCCTGGCTGCGAGGGCAGGAATCCGCTCTCCCAAGAGCGAACACACACCTTGCGAGCTCGCAGTGGCGCCGGAGGCTCGCGATGTACCGGCATCAACCAGCGGGTCCCGGCTAACGGGATTGAGAAGGAGAACAGGAGAACGATGCGCAAGCTTCGCAGAATGGGGGTTGGAGGCGGGGCGGCCCTGCTCGCGGCAGCGCTCATCGCGCCTGCCGGCGTGGCCCACGCTGACACCACCACGGTTACAGACCAGTACGGTGCTTCGGCCAGCAGCCAGGTGGTCGACCTCGACCTCCTCGGCCGCCACGTGTCTTTCGGGGCCGCCGACGTCAACAGCACCCTCGACGCTGTTACCAAGCAGGTCAACGCTGAGGCCACGGGCCTCGGTACCCTGCTCGTCCCGGCCTCTCAGGCCATCGCCCGGTTCAACGACTCGGCGTCCGTCAACAAGGCTTGTGCCCTGCCGCAGGTTGGACAGGTCACCGGTCTGCTCAGTGGCACCACCCAGGGCCTGAACCTGCCAGTGGTCGGCAACCTCCTCGGCGGCGGTGCGCTGTCGCTGGGTGGTCTGCTGCCCAAGCTCGACATCAACGTCGGCTGCGCCGAGGCCAAC